>CAZBIN010000235.1:0-4497 GCA_964491995.1 uncultured Orrella sp. | reverse complement strand
TGTGACCCACTGGAGCTGCGAGCAGACTCCGCTCTGGGGGTACCCGGCCTTCTTCAGGCCGTTCGAGCAGGTCAGGTCGTCATCGCCAACGCTTTGGGAACCGGGTTTCTGGAGTCGCCAGCCATTCAGGGGTTCTTGCCTGCCATCAGTGAACATCTGCTGGGTGAGCCCCTGAAAATTCCCTCACTGCATACCTGGTGGTGCGGTGAGAACGCCGCCTGGGAGGACGTCTCGCCACACCTGGGCACTCAAGTCATCAAACCAACTTTCTCAACGCGCTCCTCAACCAATTTTGATCCGGTCATCGCCGCACTGCTCGACCCGGAGCAACTCAGCGCCTGGCGCGCACGCATCGAGCAGCAGCCCGCCATCTACACCACACAGACCTATCTGCCATTCTCCCAGGTCCCAACCTGGCGGCAAGGCTCAATTGAGCCTCGCACAGCGATGCTCAGGTTTTACGCGATCATCGGCGCTGACGGAAAATGGAAGGTCATGCCGGGCGGCATGACGCGCGTTGCTGCGGTCGATCCCCACGTCGTGTCGATGCGCAGTGGTGGCAGCACACTCGACACCTGGGTCGTGACCGATGATGAAGTGGATACCTTTTCCATGCTTCCAACCCGTGGCGGAATGCCCAAACGCTACAACGAGCATGAACTCGTTTCAAGTCGCTCAGCGGAGAACTTGTTCTGGCTCGGCCGCTACACAGAACGCTCCGAAGCGATGCTGCGGCTGGCACGCGAGAGCCTGGTGTTGCTAAGCATCAACCGCCGCGACAGTCTGCCCGCGCTCAACGACGCCATGAGCGAACTGGCGACACAACAGGGACTGGTCGAGCGCTCAACGCCGAGCATGCAAGAAAGTCCGGCTGCATTCGGACAAGTACTGATGCAGCGACTCTGGCAACCGGGCGTGGGTGGGATCTTTGATACCGTCGATGCGCTCGAGCGCATCATGCGCAGCGTGCGTGAGCGTCTGCCACCAGAACACGTCGAGATTCCCGGCAAGCTCAAGCAGTTGCTGCATATGGGGCAGAATCCAGACAAGGGGCCGAAACAGCGACATTCACAATATCTGATCGATGCCATTGAGCAACTCGACCGCGTGGAGGTGCCAATGGCGGCCCTGGTCGGATTCCAGCTCGACCGTATGACGCGGGACCTGGGCTGGCGACTATTATCGGCGGGTCGCCAGATCGAACGTCTGATCCACCTTTGCCAGGTGCTTGACCAGTTTTTCAGGCACGCCGCTGTCTTTACGTCCCGAGGTTTTGATTCCCTGCTGGTGCTATTTGATAGCACCATCACATTTCGAAGCCGTTATCAGCGCCAGCAAGACATTCTGGCCTTGCTTGACCTGGTCGTGATGGATCCAACCAACCCTAGATCCATCACCTCGGTTCTGCAGGAGTTGCGCGCACAGCTTGAGACCTTGCCGGAAATGAGTGCAATCATGGAGAAACTGCCAACCTTTCACTGGCAGGAAGATGCGATAGCGTCTCTGCTCACGCAGGTCACACAGGCCGGTCAGGCTGGCTACGAGATCTCTGACGAAATCAGCAAACGCCTGTTTGCCCACGTGTCCGATCAGCATTTCGCGTCCTGAGATGAAACATATACGCATCGAACACCAGACCCATTACACCTACCAGAGTGATGTGCTGCTCGCTCATCATCTGGCCTGTCTTCGCCCCTTGGTCACGCCCTGGCAAAAGCGGCTCGCCAGCGAGCTGCAGATCTCACCGGATGTCGACTCCAGGCATGAGCAGGAGGATGCTTTTGGTAACACCCGTACATTCTTTACGCTGGTCCGGGCGCACCGCGAACTCAGTGTGATCGCCACCAGCGAAGTCGAGAAAACCCCCCGATTCCATAACTTCGACCCGCTGAACACGCCATCCTGGGCCGCGCTGCAGGCAAGCATGAACTATTGCCTTGAACAGACCTATATCCCTGCCTCTGAATACGTCTGGCCCAGCCCTTACGTACCCTGGCTGTCCGAGCTTCGCGACTATGCGATGGTTTCTTTCAAACGAGGCGTTACAGTCGCACAAGCCTGCCTGGATCTGAACCACAGAATCTATGAAGAGTTCAGCTATGTGGCAGGCGCCACTGAAATCCACACGCCGCTGGCACAGGCCTTCGCCAACCGGCACGGTGTATGCCAGGATTTTTCTCACATCATGATCGGATGCCTGCGCTCAGTCGGGCTGGCGGCGCGCTACGTCAGCGGATATCTCTTGACGACGCCACCCGAAGGGCAGCCCAGAATGCGTGGCGCTGATGCGTCACATGCCTGGGTCAGCGTTTACTGTCCCGGGGCACCCGGTCAGTGGCTTGAGCTCGATCCCACCAACGACACGATTGCAGACATGTCTCACGTGTGTCTTGCAATCGGTCGTGATTTTGGAGATGTTTCGCCGCTTAGAGGAATTATCCGGGGAGGTGGATCCCATCAACTGCGCATCGCCGTCACCGCCGAAGAGGTCGGTGAGTCCGGTGCGATTTTGTCTTGCGAACCATGAAATCACGCTATATCAGTCTGATACTGCCCTTGGCCCTGCTGGCTGGATGCTCTACACCCGTGTTCTACCACAGCGATCCGGCGCGCCATGTCATCGTGCTGGATCGCCAGCCAGTCAGTGTGCTTCAAATACAGGATGACCAGTGGCAAGCCTGGGGTGCTGGCTCGTCACGCAGCCCAGGAAACAACGAGCAACTGCAACGTCAGATCAGTGCAATTGAAATTGTGTCTCAGTGCTCGGTGGTCAAGTCAGTTCTCGATCCTGAGGATGCACGCAAACTGACTGCCACCGTGCGCTGCCCGCCTCTGCCCTGAGGGCAGGGCGGCAAGCCATCCCGGTCAACCGCAAATGCGACGCTTGGCCTGTTCGTACTCAGCCTTGAGTCGGTCAACGATCTGCGCGACTGACAACACGTCGTCAATCTGACCGACACCCTGACCAGCGCCCCAGATGTCTTTCCAGGCCTTGGCCTTGGAGCCGCCGGATGAAAAGTTCATCGCGTTCTTGTCCTTGACCGGCAGGTTGTCCGGATCCAGGCCCGCGTTCTGGATGCTCTGACGAATATAGTTGCCGTGCACACCCGTGAAATAGTTGGTGTAAATGATGTCCGAACCGCTGGCCTCGATAATGGCCTTTTTGTAATCCTGCGATGCGTTTGCCTCGGTGCTCGCGATGAACCGTGTGCCGATGTAGGCCATATCGGCACCCATGGCCTGAGCCGCCAGAATTGCGCCGCCGGTGGCGATCGCACCTGACAGAATGACCGGGCCTTGATAGTGCCGTCTCAACTCGCCAACGAGCGCAAACGGAGACTGTGCACCAGCATGGCCACCGGCACCGGCCGCCACCACGATCAGTCCATCAACCCCGGCCTCGAGTGCTTTGGCAGCATGACGCATATTAATTACATCGTGCAGAATGATGCCACCATAGGAATGCACCGCCTCAATCATCTCGGGTACGGGCGCACGCAGCGATGAGATATAAATGGGGACTTTATGCCTGACGCAAGTGTCGACGTCCTGCTGCAGACGAATGTTCGAGTTGTGAACGATCTGATTGACCGCGATGGGACCCACGATCGCACCGGGATTGGCTTTCTTGTGCGCATCAAGCTCTTCTTTCATCTTGAAAAGCCACTCGTCAAGCATCTCCGCAGGACGCGCATTGAGCGCCGGAAATGAACCGACAATGCCGGCTTTGCATTGCGCGAGCACCAGTTCGGGATAGCTCACCGTGAACATGGGTGAGGAAATCACCGGCAACGACAGGTTTTGAAGGACGGGGGGTAAATGGGACATATTCATGGGTTGTCTCTTATCACTCGGGTTTGAATCTTTGCATCAACTCGGCCATCACCTGGGCATCAGACCGTGAGGCTGCAGCCTCAAGCTCCATTTGCACAGCGCCCCGGTCAAGGGGCTCACGATTCTGGCTGATCTTGAATTTTGTCTGAACGTCACTGACCTCGATGCTCAGCCCCACAATCGACTTGAGCATCTGCTCAATGTACTGCGGGGGCGCATCATCAACTGACCAGGGTTGTGGCTGACCCGCTTCCATCTGATCAGTGAGTGCGCGCACAATCGCAAGCTTTTGAGGAGCCTGATCAATCAGGCGCATCGTGCCATGCACCACAACCGTACAGTAATTAAATGTCGGTACTACCATGTGATGCACTTGTTTGGACGGGTACCAGTTCGGGCTGATGTAAGCACGCGGACCGGTAAAGATTGCGGTCACTTCACAGGACTGATCACCCAGCGCACAAATCGGGTTAGCCCGGGCCACGTGACCCATCAATAAGGCACCCTCGCGCAAAGGGCCATCGCAGGCCAGCACAACAGGGTCGACCGTGGGTGTCTGTGCCGGATTTACCCGCACCACCAGGCTCGCCAATGGATAGGTACGCACAAGCTCGTCAACGGCCAAAGCGTCGGGGGCACTGAAATGGGTGGGTCGATACATGA
>CAZBIN010000234.1:0-4511 GCA_964491995.1 uncultured Orrella sp. | reverse complement strand
CGCCAAGTCAAAGTCTGTGACCCGCGAAACCCCCGCGACAACGACGCAAGGCGTTGAGCGGTGGGAGAGTTCATGCGGTTTACCCGACTCGCCGCTTTCTGCCAGCAAAAGTTCGTGCGCTTCTGAATTTCTTGAGCGCCAGGTTGCAGGGACAAACGTGGCTGAGCTAAAAACCCACGCCGTCAGCACATCGAAACACTGACTTTGTGTAAAAAATAACACCGAGTCGTTCTAAGTGATAAAAAGACATTTGACAGTTACTCATACGATGAGAACTTTTTTCAACCTCAAATAGACACATAACCCATGACTCTACGAGACAAAGCTTATATCGTGGGTGCCTATGAGCACCCCACTCGCAAGGCTCCGGACAAGTCTGTCGCCCAGTTGCACGCTGAAAGTGCCAAGGGCGCTCTGGAAGATGCCGGCCTGTCGTTTAGCGATATTGACGGTTACTTTTGTGCGGGTGATGCGCCCGGACTCGGCGCTCTGAACATGATTGATTACATGGGGCTGAGAAATCTTCGCCATGTGGACTCAACCGAAACCGGTGGGTCGTCTTACCTGATTCACGTCTCGCATGCCGCACAGGCAATCGCAATGGGCAAGTGCGACATCGCCTTGATCACGCTGGCAGGCCGTCCGCGCTCGGCAGGCTCTTCTGGCTTGCAGCCTCGCAGCTGGGGTAGCGACTTGCCCGATGTGCCTTTTGAGGCGCCGTTCGGATCGGTCACCGTCAACAGCTATGCCATGGTTGCAGCCCGTCACATGTACGAGTTCGGCACCACGGCTGAGCAACTTGCCTGGGTCAAGGTCGCTGCATCGCATCACGCGCAGCACAACCCACATGCCATGCTGAGAGATGTTGTCACGGTTGAAGACGTGCTGGCGTCACCGCTGGTCTCCTCGCCTCTGAAGCGCCTGGACTGCTGCGTCGTGAGCGATGGCGGCGGTGCACTGATCGTGGCACGCCCCGAGATTGCTCGCAAGCTCAAGCGTCCGCTGGTCAGCATTCGTGGTGCGGGTGAAGCCGTCAAGGGTCAGCTCGGTGGCGAAGTGGATCTTACCTGGTCCGGCGCCCGCTACTCTGGCGCCCGTGCGTTTGAAGAAGCTGGCGTCAAGCAGAGTGACATCAAGTATGCGTCGATCTACGACAGCTTCACGATCACCGTGATCATGCAACTCGAAGACCTCGGATTCTGCAAAAAGGGTGAAGGTGGCAAGTTTGTTGCCGATGGAAACCTCATTTCGGGTGTGGGCAAACTGCCCTTCAACACCGATGGTGGTGGCCTGTGCAACAACCACCCAGCCAACCGCGGTGGCATCACCAAAGTGATCGAAGCCGTTCGCCAGCTGCGTGGCGAGGCTCACCCTGCGGTCCAGGTTCCTAACTGCGATCTGGCCCTTGCACACGGTACTGGCGGCCTGCTGGGATCCCGGCATGGCAGTGCGACACTGATTCTGGAGCGTGTCTGATCATGAGCAATCCCTACAAACCCAACAAACTTCCCGCACCCGTCATTGAACCTGGTACGGAGTACTACTGGGACCAGGCCCGAGCCGGCAAGCTTGCCATCAAGGCTTGCAAGTCTTGTGGCAAGGTGCACTTTTATCCCCGTACCTTGTGCCCTTTCTGCTTTGGTGAAACAGAGTGGAAAGAAAGCTCGGGCAAGGGTACTGTCTACACCTACAGCGTCATGACGCGTGGTAACCCGAACCCCTACTGCATCGCCTACGTGACGCTCGACGAGGGAGTCACCATGATGACGCAGATTGTTGACTGCGATCTCGATGACGTGAGAATTGGTCAGAAAGTCGAAGTCGTATTCAAGCCAACCGATGGCGAAGGCACGCCGCCCGTACCGACGTTCAAACCGGTGTGACGCGAGGCAGCAACTGGCGTTCACGCTAGTCTGTCAGCACGACAAGGGATCGACCCAGCAACCACCATGCAAAGTTTTAACCGGTTGCTCAAGGGTCGATCCCTTTTTTTGTCCGGAGATCAGGTGTCTGGTACCGGTAAAACACCACCAGACAGTGTTATGCTCACTCGCTTTCTTTGGTTTTTACATGGACTTCGACGCAGGGCTTGAGTCACTGACACGGATCGCTTTGGTGCCCGCCCTCGAGTTGTCAGGCAGTTGCGGTTCGTCTACCTGGTTTCAGCATCGAGTACGTGACCAACTGGGAGCGTAAGCCCCTGACTTTAGTCATGGGGTGGTTCAGTCACAGAATGGACAAAAGCCAAAATCAATTAGAGTCGGCTAGCTTTATGTGTGCGTTTTCTCTAAATGCATTTAGCATGGCGATTCGTTTTTGTCGTGCACTAATCTGAAAGCACGCACGAAAGCGTCGGTCATCTCACGAGGGTATTTACTGTGTTGCGTTCGCTTTATGACTGGACTTTATCCCTGGCCGGACACCGCCATGCGCTTTGGGCGCTGGCTGTTGTTGCCTTCATCGAAAGTTCGGTTTTTCCGATTCCGCCTGATGTGCTCATGATCGCCATGATCGTGGCCGCTCCCTCACGGGCTTACCTGATTGCGACGGTCGCCACTGTTGCATCTGTTGCTGGGGGTATGGCCGGTTACTGGATTGGCTATGGTGCGTTTGAAACCATCGGTCGCCCGGTTCTCGAGTTTTATGGCAAGCAAGCCTATTTCGAAGAATTCCGCGAGCGTTATAACGAATGGGGTGCGTGGGCCGTTCTGATCGGTGGGGTCACGCCATTTCCTTACAAGGTCATCACCATTCTTTCGGGAGCCACAGCCCTGTCGCTGCCGGTTTTCATCATTGCCTCGTTCATCGCCCGAGCGTTGCGTTTCTTTCTGGTCGCAGCCCTTTTGCGTAAATTCGGTACCCCGATCAGGGACTTTATTGAACGTCGTCTTGGGTTAATGTTCACGATTTTTATTGCGCTTTTGCTCGGCGGATTCATCGCCGTGCGCTACATCTGAACCCTACAGCAACGGTGACTCTTGCAACAGCCACCGCTTGTCCCTGGAGCCTCAGATACCACTGACTGGCGGCAAGGTCTCCTGAAAAGCCGTGCGCTGGCTGGCTTGATCAAACCATCTAGACAGTTCAGGTCTGCCTTCACGCCATTTCCACACAGTGTGGCGACGCTCGCAGTAGCCCAGCACGGAAGAAAGGGCAAGATAGCCAGCATCAACCTTGGTATAAGCACCCTTTGCGACATCATGCTCAAGCGCATCGGCAATGCGGTTGGCACGCAGGTTCTCCAGCGCAATCACTGACGGGCTGCGCTCATTGACCGGGCGTCTAAGCTCCCGATTCCAGACCGCAATGCCGTCGAGCATGCCCAAGACCCGACCGTAGGCCGCGATCTCGGGTGTTTGCACCGGAAGCATGGCTGGCTGGCTGCCGTAACTGTCAAGCCAGCCAATAATCAGAGTCGTTTCCGTGATTGCGGTTCGATCGGGCAACACCAGCGCAGGAACTCGACCCGACGGACTAAACGGAAGGACTGCAGCCTCTGGGTCACGCAGCGTGGTAAAGGCCTCCTGCACTTGATCGACCAGGCCACCCTCTCGGATGGCCATCCGGCAGATTCTGGCATAGGGTGAGCCCTCAGAATAAAAAAGCTGCGGCTTTGCCGTCGTTGAAACGTTATTTGTCATCAATCCTCTTCCTGTCTGAAATACTACAAAACGCTTTGCACGCTGGCCGGGCCACCAGACTTACCCATGCACACCCATCACTGGCGCAAACAACCGAATGTGCCGTCCCAGCCGGAAGCATGAATCCAGGCATCCCTTAAGGCACGACTGAACGCACCCAGAACACCCCGCACGATGACACTATTGTCGGGCAGAACCCATCACGACCCAGTTGTTTAGCAGACGGTTCAACAGCAGGTAAACGGGTTGTGCCGGCAGGGCTTTACCACTGATCTGGAGCTTTCCGTCAGACAGATCGTAAGTGGCCTTCACCCCATCGGTTGTTCTTGTCAGAAAACCAGTCAAAAGTCCCAGTGTGGTCAGTGCTGGAGAAACGCCCTGCCCCTGAATTCGGAGTTCGCCGCGTGACCGGAGGTATTTTTCGAAGTCAATCGGCTGTCCGGGATGAGTGCGCTCAACGCTGTCGACGCCTTGCAAATCAAGCACGGCCTGACCTGATACTTCTCCAGATCCCGTCTTTACAGAGACTTCGGTGATTTCTGCGTTGATGCCTTGAAGGACCAGCGTGCGCACCGCTTGACGCAAGCGCACCAGGTCCGTCGGCATGAGCAATTGCAAGCCGGCGGTTTCATTCCAGATACGTTGCAGCTCCCGGATGCTCTGTACATCGAGATCGCGCAACACGCCATCGAGCACCACTGACTGTAACTCGTATCCCGGTATATTTAGACTCTGGGCCCTTGCGCTAAGATCCAGGTTGATACGTGCCGACGCAATTCCGGCTGGCAAACGGGGCTGTATCGTCTGACCGCTCATCATGACCTGATGAGCGGTGATCGAGTCCCACTGAATCTTGTCAATCTCAATCGT
>CAZBIN010000233.1:0-4528 GCA_964491995.1 uncultured Orrella sp. | reverse complement strand
TGGATGATGCCTTGCATGATCAGCGCATTGTCCACATCAGTCTGCGAATCAAAACTCACCGCGTGTGGTCGAAACGCCAAATCGACCTGGCCACTGGGGACTTCGAGCGAGGCCGGCAGACTCACCGAGCCCAGATCCTCTGACAGAAATTTGGGCTTACCATCCTCGCGCACGACGGCTCCCGGAAACAGATTGACCGATCCGACAAACTGCGCCACAAACCTGTTGACCGGAAAATCAAACAGCTCCAGCGGCGAGCCGACTTGCTGAATCACACCTTGGTCCATGACCGCAATGCGATGACATGTGGTCATGGCCTCCTCTTGATCGTGGGTCACAAAGATGGTTGTAATACCCAGTCGGCGCTGCAAGCGCACAAGCTCCTGCCGGGTTTGAACCCTCAGCTTGGCATCAAGGTTTGATAGCGGTTCATCGAGCAACAAAACCTGCGGTTCAATCGCCAGGGTACGGGCAATCGCCACCCGTTGCTGTTGCCCACCTGAAAGCTGCCCGGGACGCCGGTCAGCATAGTTCCCCATCTCGACCAGATCTAGCGCTTGTGCGACTTTCTCACGGATCATCGCCCTGGGCAGCTTTCTGGATTCGAGCCCAAACGCAACGTTCTGATGCACTGTCATGTGCGGCCAGAGCGCGTAGTTCTGAAAAACCATTCCGACGTTTCGAAGCCAGGGCGCAATGCCCGTGACATCTTTGCCATTGATACGCAACTCCCCCCGCTGGTGCTGGTTGAACCCGGCAATCAGACGCAGCAGCGTGGATTTTCCAGATCCTGAGGGTCCGAGCAAGGCAAAAAACTCACCTGGCTGAATACTCAGATTGATATCTTTGAGAACCGCCGTGTTGCCAAACGACAGGGCTACATTACTGATCTCGATTCCCACCGACTTCAAGACCGCACTCATGTCTGACCTCCCACTTTCTGATGCGGAGTCGCCATAGCCGCCAGTCGATGCGACAGGTAAGTTCCCAGGGCAACCAGGGTGATGGCAATCACACTCAAAGCAGCACCCGGACCACGCCCGGCAATAGATTGAAAATACAGATAAATGCCATAAGACATCGGTGCCAGGCTCTCCCTGCTGGTCAAAAGTATCGTCTCGGAAATTTCTGCCGCAGCCGTAATGAAACTCGTCACGAACCCGGCCAGAATACCGCCCATCATCAAGGGCAGAACCACGCGATGGATGGTTCTCCAGCGATTGGCGCCGACGTTCTGTGCCGCCTCCTCAAGCGCAGGATGAACCTGGGTCAAAGCCGCCATGCACGAGCGAAGTGCATAAGGCAGTCGACGCACCGAATAGGCAATCACAAAAATGACCCAGCTTGCGGTCAGTGCGCCCATTCCGAATGGCAGCTCGACGCCTCTAAACGCCCGGAGATAACCGATGCCCAGCACCAGCCCCGGCATCGCGAGAGCAACTGTGACGAGATGATCGAGGATCTGACGCCCTGGAATCCTGGTGCGCAGAACAATATACGCAATCGCCGCTCCGATGATGACATCGATCAAAGCCGCCAGACCGCAATACAGCAGCGTGTTCCAGATCATCTGGGTCGAGTCACTCAACACCGTACTATAGTGGGCGAGCGTGAACTGTTCTGGCAGCACGCTAAAACTCCAGACCTTGAAAAACGACATCAACAAAATCCCGATGTGGGGAGAAAGCACCAAAGCCAGGATGCCAAAAATCCAGCCATAGGCCAAAGCCGTCTGCAACCCGGTCAGCTTGCGCTTGGGTGCCTGCGCACCCCCTCTGGAAACCAGCGCATAGTCGCGTCGCTTGACGAACCACCAGGAGCCGGCCATGGCAGCCACAGAAAACATCACCAGAATGACGCAGATGACATACCCAATCGGATCCTCAAGTCCCACCGATGTCACGCGAAGATAGGCCTGCGGGGCGAGCATGTTGGTGACATTGAGAACCAGCGGGGTGCCCAGATCATCAAAAACCTTGATAAAAACCAGTGAGGCGCCGGCAATGTACCCTGGCAAAGCCAGCGGAAAAACGATCTTGCGGAACAAGCGCCAACCCGAAGCACCCAGATTCTGACCTGCCTCTTCCATTGATGAATCAATCGATGCAAGCGACGCTGAAAGATTGAGCAAAATGAAAGGAAAATAGTGCAGAGTCTCAACAAAGATCACGCCGTTAAGACCCTGCATGACGGGGATGGTGAAACCAAAAAGGTCATCGAGCATCAGGTTGACCGACCCCGAACGCCCAAACAGCATCTGCATGGCGGCCGCGCCGACAAACGCTGGCATCACCAGCGGCAAGACACCCAGAGTCTGAATCAGAACCGCACCACGAAACTGAAACCGCATCGTGAGGTACGCCAGTGGTACGGCGATCATCGTTGCAAAAAACACCGTCATGCCAGCTACGAACAGGCTGTTGGCAAATGACTCTCGCATGAGAGATATCTGCCCGAAAGCAACGAAGTGACTGAAGGTGAACCCACCCGATCCATCAGAAAACGCGGCGTAAACGACCGTGATGACAGGCAGGACCAGAAACAGTATCAAAAAAAGGGCGATCGCCAGAGCGGTCGCCGCGAGTCCGGAGTTTTTAAGCTGCACGCAAGACCTTCTTTCCCACGACCCGGGCAAAGCCCGGGCCTGAAGTTTCGACGCTTACTTGATCGCGTTAGCCAGCTCGACAGCTCTGGCGTAATTGGCACGAGCCTGGGTCGCCCACTGCTCTTCCACTGCGGCTTTGGCTTTGGAGCCTTCGGCATCAGACTTGCTCACAGCGAACAACGCCAGCAGTTTCGGATCTTTTATCTGCTGCGCATCCACCACGGGGCTAAACGCCAGCTTCTTAGCCTCTTCCAGTTGGGCGCTGGGCTTGCCACCGAGCCGCTTTTCTGCATCGTGGATCGCCTTGGTAGCAGCCACCAGTTCTTTGTGACGGAACGTGATCATCTGATCAAAAAGCGCACGGACAGCAAAGTAACGCTCTTCAGACAGGTTGGAATCAAAATTGACCTTAGCCTGGATCGAACCATCAAATGGGTTAGGGTAACCCGCAGGCGCCTTGGCATAAATAGCCGGCAGGACAGGCAGACGGCTGATCGCTTTCTCAAGCAGCAACATCTGACCTTCTGGCGAGAGTGTGAACTCGATGAAGCGCTTTCCGGCTGCGGGGTCCTTGGAGCCTTCAATCAAACCAATGTTAGCCGGAACGATTGACGTCACCGAGGGGTAAATAAATTCAACCGGCATTCCGGAATTCTTTGCCGCCAGGCCAAAGAAATCAATCACCAGACCTACGCCAAACTGTCCATTGGAAACACCGTCTGGCACACCGAAGCTACGTTCCGTAATAGCAGCACTGTTGCCGCCAATTGCCAGCATCTGGGCCCAGCCTTTGTCCCAACCCTCGCCCTGCAGAATCGTCTCCACCGTCAGGTGGGTTGTTCCCGAGCGCGAAGGGCTGGAAATCGCCAGGTGACCGAAGTATTCCGGACGGACCAGATCGGACCACTCCTTGGGCGCTGGCACCTTGTGCGCCGCCATATAACGGGTATTCCACATCAAACCATACCCTGCAAGCGCCTGCCCACGGTAAAAGCCTGCCGGATCATTGACCGGATAGTTTCCAACTTTTGATGGAATGTCAGGATTTCCAGGACCAATCTGACTCAAAAGTTTGAGTTTTGAGAGCACTTCAAACGCATCCGGTGCCGATGCCCAGAACACCTCGGGACGGGATCCGGCGGGCTGCTCGCGAACGTAGGCGATACCAGCCGCCGTATTCTTGTTGAGAATCTCGACTTTATCGTTGGGGTATCTGGCCTCGTAAGCCTTCTTGTAGGCTGCCGTCAATTCTTTGGGAAACGAAGTTACGACCGAAATCGTATCGGCCGCAGAGAGTGTCGGTAAAGCAAAAAACATAGCGGCCAGCAAACCGGCTCGCGGGGCGAAGGACTTCATGACGCGTCTCCAGAATCTTGTAGTCAGCCCCGTTATGGAGGGCTGGATTTCTCGAGGATTCTATCTGATTGCGACTATTTCTTGTAATAAATTATTTATCCTGCCGCCCGCAGAGTCATGCCCTATCAGTCGACGAGCCAGGCCTGAGGTCAACTCACAAACGACCATGCTGACCCACACAGGACGGTGCGCCCCACCCGTCCTGTCGAGAAACAAATTACCGCATTGGCCGCGTCACAAAAGCAACCAGACGAACGCCCTACTTGCGAGGAGGCAAACCCGTATGCTGGGTCAGCAAACGACCCGACTTTACCGTTCTGACAGGTCTTGAAGATCTGGCTGAAGTTGCAGTCTTCTGCGAACCCTCGATTTTTACGGGTTTCGCCGAGATTGCGGCCCGCGGCTGGGTCGCCTCGGTACTGCTTTTGCGTCGAGCGCTCTGGTAGCTTCCATCGGTTTTAGGCTGATGGAAAGGAATCAGATGTTTTTTTCCGTTCCCGATCAAATCCGCCCGCCCCATCGTTTTAAGCGCCTCACGCAACAGTGGCCAGTTATTAGGATCGTGAT
>CAZBIN010000232.1:3995-4536 GCA_964491995.1 uncultured Orrella sp. | reverse complement strand
ACTCACTTTCAAGCCAGACCGTTTGCAAGGTGATAATCACAAACACCGGGCAATAAAGCATCGGCGTTTAAAGCACAGCATTCAAAGCGATGCTTCAGACTCGCTTGACTTTCTCGAGCATCTTGAACACACCTTTGGGTGCATTGACAAACAGACGCTTGAAAGCCTTGCCAAGGCACCGGCGCTCGAGCGTATTGCGGCGCACACGTTTACGTTCAGCCATGAAGTTCTCCAATCAGAAGACCGCTATAGTACTTCATTTCGTCCTATCACCGCGAACCAGACTCTCCCATGAAACCTTCGATCGACCTGTTCGGCGCGCGCCAGAACAATCTGAAGAACCTTGACATCAGCATCAAGACCGGTGAACTGACTGTCATCACTGGCGTATCGGGCTCAGGCAAGAGTTCCCTGGCCTTTGACACTCTGTACGCAGAAGGTCAGCGCAGATACGTCGAAACGTTCTCCCCTTATGCCCGCCAGTTCCTCGACCGGATGGACAAACCACAGATTGACCGCATCGAAGGCATTCTGCCGGCCA
>CAZBIN010000232.1:0-3968 GCA_964491995.1 uncultured Orrella sp. | reverse complement strand
CCTGTGCGAAACTCGCGCAGCACCGTCGGCACCATGACCGAGGTCAACGATCATCTCAAGCTGCTCTTTGCAAGAGCGGCTACGCTCTACTGTCGTGGCTGTGGCAAGCCGGTACGAAGGGACAATCCCGAGTCGATCAGCCACAAACTCCAGACGCTCTGCAAGACTTTGCAGGACCCTCGTCTGATCATCACCTTCAAGGTCAGCGTACCCGCCAACTTTACAGAAGAGGAAGTTCAATCATTCTTGCAGGCACAGGGATACACCCGGGTTCATCCAGGCAGCCAGGATGCGTCATCCTCAGCAGAGAAGACCCTGAACGTTGTGCAGGACCGCTTTCGTCTGGGCAACACGGAGCCACAGCGCGTCATGGAAGCGCTTGAAGCGGCGCTGCGCATGGGTCAGGGAGTGATCAGCGTTCACGCCCTGAACGACCTGGCAGAAGACTCTCAAGTCTGGCGTTTCAGCAATCGGCTGCACTGCGCAGACTGCGATCTCTCCTACGCAGCCACGGTCCCGAGCACGTTCTCTTTTAACTCCCCTCTTGGTGCATGCGAGACGTGTCGCGGATTCGGACGTGTGATCGGCATTGATCTGGGTCTGGTAATCCCCGATGAAACAAAGACGCTCGGTGATGGTGCCATCAAGCCCTGGCAGACGCCCAGCTTCAAAGAGTGCCAGCAAGATCTGGAAAAATTCGCAAAACGCCAGGGGGTCAGCCTTGACACGCGGTGGTGTGACCTGCCTGAAGAGCATCGGCAATGGGCAATTCAAGGCGATCCGTCCTGGCGTGGCGGGCACAACGCCTGGCAAAACCAGTGGTACGGGATCAACCGCTTCTTTGAATGGCTCGAATCCAAAGCCTACAAAATGCATGTGCGGGTGCTTCTGTCGAAATACCGCAGCTACACCCCCTGCCCGACATGCCAGGGAGCCCGCCTCAAGCCCGATGCACTGCTGTGGCGAATCGGATCCACGGGACAAGGCAGCCACTCCAGCGAGGCCGTCCATGGATACAACATCCACGAACTGATGGGGCAGCCCATCGAAACACTGTATGCGTGGTTTGGACGCCTGAAGTTTCCCGATCAGGTTATGGATGCTGCGATGGATCTGGTGCTCAAGGAAGTTTCTTCAAGGCTGAAATTTCTTTGCGATGTGGGTCTGGGCTATCTGACGCTGGACCGGCAAAGCCGCACGCTGTCCGGTGGCGAAGTCCAGCGCATCAACCTCACGACAGCCTTGGGAACGTCTCTGGTCAACACCTTGTTCGTGCTGGATGAGCCGTCAATCGGACTGCATCCCATCGACATGCACCGTGTCGTGGAGGTGATGCACCGGCTGCGCGATGCGGGCAACACACTGGTGGTCGTCGAACATGACCCTCAGGTCATGGTGGCTGCCGACCGGGTGATCGACATGGGCCCGGGACCCGGTGAGCGAGGGGGTCAGATCGTATTTGATGGCACCCCACAAGCCCTGCGCCAGGCTGACACAATGACCGGCAACTACATGGGAGCACGACGCCGCATTGAGTCACCCAGACCGCTGCCTGTCACAGACAAGACACCCAGACTGATAATTGAAGGCGTACGTGCGCACAACCTCAAGAATATCGACGTGCACATCCCGCTCGGGCGCATGGTCTGCATAACCGGCGTATCAGGTTCGGGTAAGTCAACGTTGATCGAGAATGTGCTGCATCCCGCGTTGCTTAAGCATTTCGGCAGGCCCACTGAAGCGCCTGGAACATTTCGTCATCTTCTGGGTGCCGAACAAGTCGCCGATGTCGTGATGGTTGATCAGTCTCCGATTGGCAAGACGGCCCGGTCAAACCCTGCCAGTTACGTTGGTGCGTTTGATGCCATCAGGAAGCTGTTTGCGCAGGCGCCGCTGGCACGCGAACGTCAGTACACGGCAGGCACTTTCAGTTTTAACAGTGGTGACGGTCGCTGCCCAACCTGCACTGGAACCGGGTTTGAGCATGTCGAGATGCAGTTTCTTTCGGATGTCTACCTGCGTTGTCCGGACTGCGATGGCAAACGGTTCAGACCCGAGATCCGTGAGGTGCGCATCGAGCACCTGCAACGCAGTGCATCCATCGATGAAGTGCTGGACATGACCGTCAGTCAGGCGCTCGAGTTCTTCAAGGGTCTGCGCGAAGTTCAGGTCTCTCTGGCACCGCTGTCCGATGTCGGACTGGAATACGTCAAGCTTGGACAACCCATCCCGACGCTGTCCGGTGGCGAAGCGCAAAGGCTCAAGCTTGCCGGTCATCTGGCAGAGGCTTCGCGCAAAGGCAGCAAGCAGCCACTGGCCAGGAAATCGAGCCTGTTCCTGTTTGACGAACCCACCACCGGCTTGCATTTTGATGATGTGGCTCGCCTGATGCGTGCGTTTCGCAAACTACTAGGGGCTGGGCACTCGCTACTGGTGATTGAACACAATCTGGATGTCATTGGCGCCTCGGACTGGATCATCGACCTGGGACCCGGCGGCGGTGCTGCGGGCGGACAGATCATGGCGCAGGGCTCACCGGCAGAAGTCATGCTGTCGAGCGACTCACACACCGCCCAGGCGTTGCGGGAGTACCAGAGTCAGATCGTGCCCGAGAATCCACTCGAGGCTACGCCAGAAAGCGCACGGTCTGCTGGCACCCCGCTGCAAAGCCTTGTTTCCGGACAAAGAAAGGGCGTCACAAGCATCGACATTCTGCACGCACGCGAACATAACCTGCGCAACATCAGTGTCAAGTCCACGCTTGCGTTTGATATTCTGTTCAACGAAGGCCAGCGCCGCTATCTCGAGTCCATCAACGCCTACGCCCGTGCCATCGTGCAACCCGCCGGCAAACCTGACGTCGATGCTATCTATGGCATTGCCCCGACCGTGGCGATCGAACAGCGCACCAGTCGCGGTGGCAGAAAGTCGACCGTGGCCACAATGACGGAAATCCATCATTTTCTTCGTCTGCTTTACATGAAACTGGGCACCCAGTACTGCCCGCAATGCCAAGTCCGGGTCGAGCCCCAGAGCGCGCAACAGATTCTTGCCCAGGTTGTGAGTGACTATCATGGCCAGCACATCGGCATCATGGCTCCGCTGGTCAGCGCGCGCAAAGGCTATTACACCGATCTTGCGAAGTGGGCCGAGGGTAAGGGGTATACGCACCTGCGTGTCGATGGGCAGTTCACGCCCACCCGCCCGTGGCCACGACTCGACCGCTACAAAGAGCACACGATTGAACTGCCGGTGGCAGATATCGTTGTCGACAAGGGTAATGAAGCAGCGTTGCGCGAAGCGATCGAGACGGCACTGGAGCATGGACAAGGTACGCTCTCGATCCTCTGGCCTCTGGGGTCTCTGAAGCAAGATCTGAACGCCAGACTGCAGCAAAAGCACTTCTCAACCCGTCGGGCCTGCCCGGGTTGCGGGCAGAGTTTTCCGGAACCCGATCCCAGAATGTTCTCGTATAACTCAAAACATGGCTGGTGCCACAGCTGCTTCGGAACCGGTGTCACACTGCCCGGATTTGATGCCGGGCAAACGGGAGAAGAAACCATCTGGAACGATTGGCAGTCGGAAGAGCTCCAGCAATGTCAGAGCTGCCAAGGCACTCGTCTCAATCCAGTTGCTCGCGCGGTGCGATGGCGTGACTACTCGATTGCGGAACTCGCCAATCTGTCAGTTCGTCAGGCACAGATATTTTTTACAGGTCTTGCTGTACAAGGTCGTGAGGCCCAGATCGCCCGCGACATCCTGCACGAGATCCGCTCACGGCTGGACTTCATGCATGAAGTCGGTCTCGACTACCTGGCCCTGGACCGTGCAGCACCCACACTGTCAGGAGGGGAAGCACAGCGCATCCGGCTCGCGGCACAGCTTGGTTCCAACCTGCAGGGTGTCTGCTACGTCCTAGATGAGCCAACCATCGGGCTTCACCCGCGTGACAACCGGATTCTTCTGAA
>CAZBIN010000231.1:0-4540 GCA_964491995.1 uncultured Orrella sp. | reverse complement strand
GGCTTTGGCCTGCTCCAAGATGCAATTCGTCGCACGATGCTGATTGCCGAGCAGGCCGGAATCCGTGCCATGCTGACCCATCCGATCGATGAAGAAGCGGCGAGGTTCTACACCCGGTTCGGGTTTATTGCATCGCCGCTGCGCGAACAGCAACTTCTTTTGCTGCTCAAGGATGCAAGGAAGGTCGTCCAATAACGCAATCGACTGAGTTGATCAGCGCGGGCGATGACGAGCAAATCCGCCTCGAGCCCGACCAGCACGAGATGGCGGCTCCTGCGCGTGAGTGCATCGAGCGGGCTTTTGTCGACAGCCTGGCGCAGTTCGATGAGCTGTATCGTCAGCTGGCGCGCTGATAGCCAAGGGATACTTGGTCAGGCTGTTGAATCACAACCAAAACTGGTCATCCTGAGCTTTCCCTGCCCTGATCGGTCGATCCGGCTGGAAGACTTTCCGCCGGGGCGTGCGGTCAGCCGCCGCTACCGCAACCGGCGTATCGGTGAATTCCTGAAAGAGCTTGATCTGACGGAAGGTCGCTCGACGGGCAACCCGAAAATCCTCAAGGTGAAGGCCGCTAATGGCTAGCCCGCGCGTAAGCAACCAGGTGCGTATTTCACCGCAAAATGACCAGCGTTTCACGACATCGTGACCGCCATTTCACCGTGATCGTGACCGCGGTTTCACGCTCAACGTGACCGATCTGTGTTCGCTGTACGGGCTAACCAATCGGGGTAGCCTCGTTTCCTTTTATCGACGGAAACGATCATGCCCCGGGAGAGAGTGCCCATGCGAAAGATACGAGACGTTCTTCATTACCGCCACACCACATCGCTGAGCCTGGAGGCCATTGCCCGAGCACTGGGTTTATCCGAGATTTCCCGTTAGGTGCGCAATCCTAATGGTAATCATTAGAATAAGTGTTTGATAGAATTTAGGAAACTTGGATGTTCGGACGTTGGCTGATCGGTAAGATTTGCTGACGCAGCCATGGGCGGTGTTTGGATGGTCTCAGAAGAGGCGGCTGATGGATCTTTTGCTTGGTTTCTCGGATAAGCAGATCACACCCTGGGGCGGCATGGCGTTGGTCAAACGCATGCTCGATCACATCGATTGGGCGGGTGCCATGCGGGCGGCGCAGTTACCTCAGCCGGGTAGCAATCGGGGCTATGCGCCCGAGCAACTAATCGATCAATTCATGCTGTCCTTGTGGTCCGGTGCCAACCGGTTTGAGCATCTGGAAGTCACCCGTTTTGATGCCGTGCTGGGCCAGATCTTTGGCTATGAGCGCATGGCCAATTACAAGGCGATCACCCGGTTACTGGACAAGTTTGACCAAGCCACGATTGAGCGGGTTTTCCCCGGGCTGTATCAGCATTTGTTTGCCCAGGTGGGTTTGCAGACGTTAACGCTGGATCTGGACTCCACGGTCCTGACACGCTACGGGTTTCAGCAAGGTGCCGTCCGAGGCTACAACCCGAGCAAGCGGGGTCGCGCCAGCCACCACCCACTCATGGCCTTTGTGGCTGACACACGCATGCTGGCCAATGTGTGGCTGCGCCCGGGCAATGCCCATTCAGCCAACAACGTTATCTCCTTTTTACAAAGCAGCATCCAGAACCTGGGGCCGGACAAACGTGTCGGGCTGGTGCGAGCAGACTCGGGCTTTTGCGAGGCTGGCTTCTTGCGGCACCTGGAGCACCAGCAGCTACGCTACGCGGTCGCCTTAAAGATGGTTCGCCCCTTGCAGCATCGCCTGGTCAGTGCCAAGTGGTGGCCCTTGCAAGACACCTATGATGCGGGCAAACCCACCACCAAGGTGCCTGGCATTGAGTTGTGCGAGTTCGAGTATCAGTCTGACAGCTGGGACAGGCAGCGCAGGGTCATTGGCATACGCCAGCACATCCAGCTGCGTGAGCAGGCCAAAGGCAAGAACCTGAGCCTGTTTGAGGATGATCCGGACCTGAGCCAGTGGCGCTATGGCGCGATTGTCACGAACCTGGGCCTGCCGGCTGTCGAGATCTGGCGGCTTTACCGCGGGCGCGCTGACTGTGAGAACCGCATCAAGGAGCTGAAGTACGACTTTGCACTGGGCACGTTATCTCGCCAGAACTTCTGGGCCACAGAAGCAGCGCTCCACTGGGTGATGCTGGCGTTCAATCTGATGAGCTTGTTCAGAACGGCTCTACAACGCCAGCTGAACCGGGGCGCTTCGATGCAAACGCTCGCAACCTTGCGCCAGCAACTGCTGACTCAAGCCGGATTCATCACCAAGACCGGCTGACTCAGAACCCTCAAACTAGCCACGGCCCGACAACGACGCGAGTGGATCACAGGACTATGGGATGCGGCTAAAGCCTTTGAGCTTCCATGGCCAGTGAAACCCATCTTCAGCCCTGTTCAAAGTGTCTAATGGGAAATCTCGTTTCAATGCATACGGCCTCGCAAAATCAACGGCTCGCAGAGGTCAGGTTGCGAAAACAAAGCTCTACCCGTCACAGATCTGAGCAATGAAATCGCGGCTGCCAGACACCGACTTCGCACACGTGTCCTGCGCATGGCCACAGGGATCTGGGCGCCGTCAGCCGTGAACTTGACTCCACAGGCGCTGCTATATACAATCGCCGTATAGTAACGTGCAAGGAGTCCAGCATGTCCATCGGTACCGTCTTCGTCAACAACCGCACCCAAGCCGTCCGGCTGCCGTTGGACGTCCGTTTGCCCGAAGGCGTCCACAAAGTCGAGATCCGCGTCAAAGGGCACGAGCGAATCATCGCGCCTCTCGGTCAATCCTGGGACAGCTTCTTTCTGGACGGCCCGCGTGTGAGTGATGACTTTTTGTCTGAACGTGCCTCTCAGCATCAGCCGGAGCGGGAAGCCCTTTGATGTTGCGCTACCTGCTCGACACCAACATCGTCATCTACGTGTTGAAGCGCCGCCCGCTCGCGGTGCTTTCCACGTTCAACGCCAACGCCAGCCGAATGGCCATCTCGTCAATCACCCTGGCCGAATTGATGCACGGCGCCGAGAAAAGCCAACGCGTCAGCGAGAACCTGGCGGCCATCGAGGACTTCTGCTGCCGCCTGGAGGTGCTGCCCTACGGTGCCAAGGCCGCCCAGCACTACGGCGCCATCCGCGCTGCCCTTGAAAAGCTCGGCCAACCCATCGGGGTGAATGACCTGCACATTGCGGGGCATGCCCGCAGCGAAGGCTTGGTGCTGGTCACCAACAACGTCGCGGAGTTTGAACGTGTGCCAGGGCTCGAACTTGAGAACTGGATGAACACCGCTTGATAGAGGTGATCAATCCAGCCCAAACCAACTGACAGCAATGCAACACCAGCACCCCCGACGAATTCCTTTTTGCGCCCAGTCTCGAGGTCGTCGCAAGGCGGCGTATATTTCCGTCAAAAACAATATTCGCCGCCATGCTGGGATTCTCGGCGGTGACATGTCCAAGTGTCCGAAGCACTTTTCTATGACGGTTTTGACCCGATTTTCAAAAAATCAGGCGTGATTCGCTTTGTTTTATATAACCAAAAGAAGTAACAAATCGGTTATCAATAACTTTCATTGATGATTAAAAGTGGATGGCCAGGCGAAGTCCTCCGATTAGCTGGACAGTGTGTTTTTTGGAGGATTGTGTGTCGTCATCTTCGGATGTGATAGCCCACCAGCAGACCGTCCAGTGCCTGAACGAGCTGGGTTGATTTGGGTGGTGTTTGCGCAATGTCAGTCGGGGTGAGTCCTGCCCATGCGTCTGCTGGAGTCAGGCCTGCGAGGTTTTGATTGGTGCGAACGTGATTGAAAAAGTGTCGCATCTCGTTGATCGCATTTTGCAAACCGGCTGGGCTGTGAATCTGGATCTGCCCGATGAACGGTTTGATCCGACCAAAGAAGCTCTCGATCTGGCCGTTGCACCAGGGGGCTCAAACCGGAATGCGCTGATGACGAATGCCGACCAACTTCAGGAAGGTCTTGAACACAGAGCTTTTGAAGACCAGCTCGTTGTCAGTGCGGATGGCGTGGGGTTTGCCGAGAGCACCCTGATCACCACCAACAAGTCCTTTGCCGAGTGGTCCGAGGTGTTTCCGAATGCGGCCTGCGTGGTGGCGCTGATTGACCGGCTGATTCACCACGCCGAGATTGTTTCCATCCAGGGCAGCTCCTACCGCCACAAGGAGGCGCAGGAGCGAGCGGCAGGTAAACAAACCCGAAGAAAGAAAACCGGAGCCAAATCATGAGTGATCGACGAATCGGCATCCCTCACAGGATCGATGAGCACTGGACGCCCGAGCAGGCTGCAGCGGTCTATGAGTGTCTGAGCGAACTGACAGAGAAGATCCTGTCTCACTACGGAGCAGCGATACACGAGTTCTACAAACACGACCGGGTCACGAGACACAACTCCAGGGTGGAATCCACGCATGACCACCCGGAGTTGCCATTCTGATGCTTCGCTGAGCGTTCAATCTGCACCACCCATGCAAAGAGGCAGCGTGAGCTGCCCCTTTGCACATGGGCTGGAAACCGGCACAAACCGTCAT
>CAZBIN010000230.1:0-4617 GCA_964491995.1 uncultured Orrella sp. | reverse complement strand
CGAGCGGTTTTTCCGAAAATACATGCTTGCCGGATTGGATGATTTTTTTGAACCCGTGACATGGCGGCAGGCCTTGAACAGACTTCAGGCGCTGGCATCCCAGACCTTGTTTCAGCCGCAACGAGACAGTGCGGCACGTCTCGATGTACTTGGATTGCTCGAGGCAGAGGGAGGGCAGTGGGACGGGGTCTGGGTGATGGGGCTGACCGACGCGGTTTTGCCAGCAGCCGTCAGTCCCAATCCACTCCTGCCGAGGCAGGCGCTAGCGGCGGCTCAAGCGCCGCGTTCGACACCTGAGCGAGAACGCGAATGGGCTGCCAGAACGTTTGAAGGACTGTGTCAGTTGGCGCCCAGTGTCATCATGAGCTGGCCGGCGCGCGATGATCAACAGGAGCTTCGAGCTTCGCCGTTGCTGAATCATCTGCCAGTGTGGGATCCGCTGGCCGAGCAGGATGATGCGGCGGGTGCGATCGAGCTTGAACGCTGGACTGATGGCACATGTCCCCCACTCGATCCCGATGAGCTTGTGAGCGGCGGGGTCGCCGTGCTGGAGACTCAGGCGCGAAATCCGATGTGGGCCTTTGTACGGTATCGCCTCAATACCCGTGCCCTTGAGTCGTACGCGCGAGTGCCGTCTCGTTCATTGAGAGGCACATTTCTGCATGCTGTCATGCGGGCCCTCTGGGATGATTTGCAGAGCAGGCAGCAAATGGTTGAATGGCTCAGCTCCCCTGGACTGGATAAGCACCTGACGGAGATCGTGCAAAGGCTGGCGCGACTGATGTTGTCAGAGTGGCCACCCGCGCTGGTTGTGCTTGAGCAGCAGCGCACAATCCAGCTGGTCAAGGACTGGTTGCGACTGGAGGAGCGGCGTCCTTCATTTGCAAAGTGGGAACTGGAGTTCGCACATCACCTGCGATTTGAGCAGCTCATCCTTAAAGTCACGCTTGACAGGGTGGATCTGCAACAACAGGATGCGCAAGACGGGCTCATCCTGATTGACTACAAGACGGGGACGTCTTGTCCCGATCCGAAGAAAGACTGGGACCGCTCCCCGCCGGTAGAACTTCAGATGATTGCATACGCTCGTGCGCTCAAGGCGAGTAAAAGCGAGTGGCCCTCAGCGATTGTATGGGCGCAGCTGCATCCTAAAAAGTTGCAGATGTCCGGCATCTGCTCGCCGCAAGTGCAACTGCCCGGCCTGACGTCCGGTGAGTTTGCGAGTCACCAGGACTGGGTTGAGCAGATTGAGAAGTGGGACGCGGCTCTGGAGCGTCTGGCACAGCAGTTCGAGGCTGGCAGGGCTGAGAATGTCAGCTTGAGGCGCAGCGATACGCGATATTGCGATATTGGGGATATCTTGCGTTTGCACGAGGAACCGGGCGATGAGTGAGCGAGTTCCCAGCGATGTGCGCGCACGTCAGCAGGCGGTGGACCCGACCCGTTCGTTTATCGTTCAGGCACCGGCAGGGTCGGGCAAGACCTCTTTGCTGACCGACCGGATCATTGCCCTTCTGGCGCGTGTCGAGCGCCCTGAGCAGATCGTGGCAATGACCTTCACCCGCAAGGCAGCCGGTGAAATGCACAGTCGTGTCATGGAGAAACTGCACCTTGCACACACGGGTCCGCAGCCGGATGCGCCCAATGAGAGGCAAGCCTGGCATCTTGCCAGAGCGGCGCTCGAGCAGAACGCCCGGCTCGGATGGAATCTTCTGGAACAGCCCTCAAGACTTCGAATTCAGACCATCGATTCGTTTTGTGCGTCATTGGTCAAATCAATGCCCTGGTTCAGTTCGCTGGGTGGGATGCCAAGCATCAGCGTCGAACCGCGCAGGATCTACCAGAGCGCTGCAGCCAAGGTGATTGAACTGGCTGGGCAGTATGAATCGGTTGACGCCTTGTTGCGTCACCTGGATCTGGATGTACAGGGTGCTTGTGACGCGATTGCTGACATGCTGGCCAAGCGTGACCAGTGGTTGCCACTGCTCGCACATGCCAGACACGAAAGCGCCGCTGACTTGCTGCAAGATGCGCTCAGGCAGACGATCGCTCAGGAACTCTCGGAGCTTGTTTCGCACATGCCACCTGGCTGGCAGCTCCAGCTCGCCGAGCCCGCCCGGATGGCCGCGGCATGCCTGGTCGATGAGCAGGCGCACAGCCCGATTATCGATCTGCTGGAATGGCAGCCCGGTGATCTGACAGACGATCCGGATCAGTTGCCGCAGTGGCGAGCGCTGGCCAGTCTTCTACTGACGGCTCAAGGTGTAGTGCGAGCCAGGCTGGACAAGCGCCAGGGGTGTCCTCCAAAAACTGCACACAAAGACTCTCTCACACAATGGCTGCAGGCCTGGTCGGTGGGCGAGCCCGCCGTCTGGTGTGAAAAGCTTGGGCGGGTTCTATCCATGCCAGAGCCCTATCTGAGCCAGGCGCAAGCCGATATCTTGCGTGCGCAGGCTGATGTGCTGTTGCTGGCTGTGGCACAGCTCCAGCTGGAGTTCACCGAGCGTGCCGAGGTTGACTTCATCGAAGTGTCGCAGCGAGCAACGATGGCGCTGGGGCGGGCAGACGATCCCAGCGATCTGCTGCTGCGGCTGGATCAGCAGATTCAGCATTTGCTGGTTGACGAGTTTCAGGACACCAGCAAAGCGCAACTTGATCTGCTTGAAACGCTCACCTCGGGTTGGCAGCAGGGCGATGGACGTACGCTATTTGTTGTCGGTGATCCGATGCAATCAATCTACCGGTTCAGAAAAGCGGAAGTCGGCCTGTTCCTTAAAGCCAGAGAGCAGGGCATTGGCCCGTTGTTGCTCGAACCCCTGACGCTGACGGAGAATTTCAGGTCCAGCGGCTCCGTCGTGCAGTGGGTCAATGAAGTGTTCTCGCAGGTGCTGCCGCAGAAGGACTCCGAAGAAATGGGAGCGATCCGCTATAGCCCGTCGATCGCCTGGCATCCTCCGGCAGACCAGCCTGCCATCGAATGGCACTTGCAGTTTGATGAAAGCTCCCTGCAGGACCATGTGGTTCAACTCGCCACCGAGGCCTGGCAGCGACATCAGCATTCCGACAAACCTGTAGCCATTCTGGTCCGGTCGCGCGCGCATTTAGGCAAGGTTACCCTGGCGTTGCGTCAGGCAGGGGTTCCCACCCGGGCTGTGGATCTTGAGGTGCTTGCGCAACGTCCGATTGTGATAGATCTGCTCGCACTGGCCAGAGCACTTGCGCATCCTGGCGATCGAGCGGCCTGGATCTCGGTGCTACGCGCACCATGGTGCGGTTTGACACTGGCAAGCCTGCATACGCTGTTGTGGAAGCATCCAAGACAGACGTTCGTGGATGTACTTGGCAGATGGCTGGACAACCTCGAGGAGCAAAACCTGCTTGATGTGGATCAGAGAGATCGTCTTCTGGCTGTAGCCCCCTTGCTGCTGGCAGCCACCCACGACGATGGTCAGTTGCCATTTGCAGCCCGGGTCGAGTCCTTGTGGCGAGCACTGGATGGCCCTCTGCTACTGACAGAATCCTCCGATCTGGATGACGCGCAGGCACTCTTCAGTTTGATGGATCAGCTGGCTGAGCATAGTCATCTGGATATGGATTTGCTGTCAAGTCAGCTCAGGCAGCTGTTTGCCCAGCCCGCTGCGTCGCTTGGGAGGGCGATCGAGGTCATGACCATGCACAAGGCCAAAGGTCTTGAGTTTGAGTCGGTGATTCTGATGGGTCTTGACCGGACCCCAAAACCGGATCAGGCGCCATTGGTGCGCATCGAGCAGGTCGGTACCCGGGTTCTGTTCGGTCCGGTCAAACCGAGCGTGCAGCAAGAGCAGGATCCGGTTTCGCTGTATCTGGGTGAGCGTGAGTTACGTCGACAGACGTTTGAGATCGACCGCTTGCTGTACGTTGCAGCCACCCGTGCCCGGCAGAGTCTGCATCTCGTGGCACGGGTGTCGGTTGATCCCAAGACGGGCGGCATCAAGGTTCCGGCAGCACGAAGTCTGCTCTCACGGATCTGGGGGTTTTGTCCGGCAGAGCTGCAGCAACACGTGCTTGCCCAAGTGCCCGATCAGGCACTCGAACAGATGCCCGATCAGCCGCAATGGGTGGGACCCGTACTGCTACGCAGAAAAGAGCCACAAAGGAGTCGACCGCCCGTCCAGCTTCATCTGTTCAGGGCAGACCCAGCGGATTCAGGCATGGCCATGAACACTGTCTGGGCGACACAGGACTCGTCCGAGCGTCTGGTTGGCACACTTTTGCATGCCTGGTTTGCGCATTACGTCAGCACTGGTGAGCGCCACGTGCCCAACGCGGAGCTGATCAGGTTTCAACTGGCACGGCTAGGTCTGTCGGCTTCAAAACGCGATGCTGCAGCCGATCAGGTTGCCCGCGGTCTTGATGCGATGCTCTCGAGTGAGCGCGGGCAGTGGTTGCTGTCGCATGGGCAGGCGCGTGTAGAGTGGTCACTGATCGATAGTGACGAGGTGGTCTGCGTGCTGGATCTGGCCATTGACCAGGACAGTCATTGGCTGGTGGTGGATTACAAGACCGCACGCATGCGTGATGACGAGACACAAGCGCAGTTCGAACGCCGAATGATCGACAGGTATCGCGAGCAGATGC
>CAZBIN010000229.1:0-4633 GCA_964491995.1 uncultured Orrella sp. | reverse complement strand
CGCTCGCTTGTCAATCAGTTTGACCAGGCAATGCTCGAACAACTCGACCCGCGTGCGTTTTTCAGAGCCAAGCTTGCAGAAATGCGTCAGCGCCATGCTCGATATCAGGAAACACCTTATGCTCTGGAACCCAATTGCAAGGAGTCGCCGGGTGGGCTGCGGGACTTGCAGGTCATTCGGTGGATGGCAAGGGCTGCAGGATATGGAAGCAGCTGGGCGCAGATTGCCCGAAGTGGGGTACTGACTCATCAAGAAGCGCGCGATTTGCGCAGGGCCGAGCTTGCGTTCAAGAGACTTCGTATTGAACTCCATCTGCTGGCAAACCGCAGAGAAGACAGGCTCGTGTTTGATCTGCAGCATGGCCTTGCGCAGGCATACAGGATAAAGCCTTCGAGCACCAGACGTGCCAGCGAGATTTTGATGCAACGCTACTATTGGGCGGCACGGCTCGTCACCCAGCTCAATACGGTATTAGTCGAGAGCCTGCAGGCCGAGCTTTTTCCTGTAGGAAGCGACAAAGCGGTATCGATTGATACGCACTTCTTCAATGTGCAAGGTCGCCTTGATATCAACGATGACCAGGTTTTTAACAAACACCCCGAGCTTTTATTAAGGGCATTTCTGGTCGTGCAGCAACATCCCGAGATTACTGGCATTTCTCCGCGTGCCTTGCGTGCCATTTGGCATGCCCGCTGGCGCATTAACGCGAAATTTCGGCAAGATCCGGTCAACAAGCAGACGTTCATCAGCATTTTGCAACAACCACAAGGCATTGTGCACGCTCTAAGGCGTATGACCATGCTCAACATCTTGCCACGCTACCTGCCGGTTTTTCGCAGGGTGGTCGGGCAGATGCAGCACGATCTGTTTCACGTCTACACCGTGGATCAGCACACGTTACAGGTTATCCGCAATCTGCGTCGATTCACCATGCCCGAACATGCACAGGAATACCCTCTGTGCTCCAAGTTGATTGCCAACCTTGACCGGCACTGGCTTCTGTACGTTGCAGCGCTGTTTCATGACATCGCCAAAGGACGCGGTGGAGATCACTCAGAGCTCGGTGCGATCGATGTCAGGCGCTTTGCCAGAGAACATGAATTTGACGACGAAGACGCTGAATTTGTCGTCTTTCTGGTGCGTCATCACCTGCTAATGGCTCAAGTCGCCCAGAAACAGGACTTGTCCAACCCCTCTGTCATCGAGAACTTTGCCCGCCAGGTCGGCTCCCAGCGTCGCCTGACGGCGCTGTACCTCCTGACCGTGGCTGACATACGTGGAACAAGTCCGAAAGTCTGGAATGCCTGGAAGGGGAAACTGCTTGAAGACCTTTTTTACCTGACCCAGACTGCACTCGGTGGTCAGCCAGACAGTACCAACACAGTACTGCAGCAGCGAATTGACGAGGCCACTCGGCTCACCCGACTGACAGGACTGCTCGACGAGAACAGAGAAACGTTCTGGCGCACACTCGATGTGGCTTACTTTCTTCGCCATGATGCACCCGATATCGCCTGGCACACCCGTCACTTGCACTACCGCATCAGCCCGCAGGAGCCCGTCGTCAAGGCCAGGCCTGTCATTGGCGCAGAAGGTATGCAGGTATTGGTTTACACGCACGATGTCAGTGACCTGTTTGCGCGCATCTGCAGCTACCTTGGTCAGAGAAAGCTCGATGTCCTGGATGCTCGTATTCACACCACTCGCCATGGCTATGCCCTGGACAGTTTTGTGGTTCTGCCAAGCAGCGGGGAGACGGATCTGAGAGCACTTTCGACGCTTATAGAACATGAATTGCCCGCATTTCTTCAAGGCCAGGAAGTCAAGGCCTTGCGAACACGCTCGACCATCGCGCATCGACCATCGCGTTTGTCACGGGCTTTCCCTGTTGACCCGATCGTTGAATTGCTCCCAGACGAGGACGGTCATCACTGGCGCCTGGCAATCGTTGCGACTGACCGTCCTGGTCTTTTGGCAGAGGTTGCCAAAGTGTTTGTGCAGTTCAATGTCTCGATAGAAACGGCTAAAGTCATGACACTGGGTGAGCGTGTGGAAGACGTTTTCATCATCAGTTCGGACAAACTTGCACAACCGCGTATGCAGCGGCAATTCGAACGTGCTGTGTTCAACACACTCTGTCTGGATCAAGCTAATGTTTTCTGAAAAAAATGTTTTGACGGCGATTGCGGTGCTGGTGCTAATTGCGCTGGGCACTGCTCTGTTAAGTCAGCACGTATTTGACATGCAACCGTGCGCATGGTGCGTGTTGCAGCGCGTCATTTATTTGTGCATTTTATTCGTGGTGCTGCTGGGTTTGCTGGTGCCATCTGCCAGACGTACAGCTCTCGGACTCGTCACACTCATTGGTGCAACAGGCGCCGGGGTGGCGATTCATCAGATTACGGTTGCATCCAAAGCGTTGAGCTGTGACCGCACCCTTGCAGACCGGATTATCAGTGGCAGTGGGCTGGATGGGCTCATGCCTGGATTTTTTGGTGTTTACGCAAGTTGCCTGGATGCTGTTGTGGACCTGTTTGGCGTTGAGTACGCGGTCTGGAGTTTGATGCTGTTTGTGGCGCTGGCATTGACCAGCGCCATCCGGCTTGTTCTCAGTTGTCGTTAGCCGCAAACCCAAGATTGAACTGAAGGCCACTGCCCGTTCGCTCTCCACTTCGAGGCTGCGCAATACGGGCAAGCAACTCCGGCGTGATATCCCCGGTGACGTATTCACCTGTAAAACATGAGGTGTCAAAAGAGGTGAGCGCGGGGTTGAGGTCTGACACGGAGCGCTGCATGTCCTCAATATCCTGATAAATCAAGGCATCCGCCCCGATAATTCGTGCGATCTCGGCTTCATCACGTCCGTTGGCAATCAGCTCGTCCTGCGTTGGCATATCAATGCCGTAGACATTCTGGTAGCGCACCGGCGGCGCTGCAGATGCCATGTAGACTTTATTTGCGCCTGCTGCACGCGCCATTTCAACAATTTCGCGACTGGTCGTGCCCCTGACGATGGAATCGTCGACCAACAACACGTTCTTGCCCTGAAATTCTACGCCGATCGTATTAAGTTTCTGACGCACCGACTTCTTGCGAACCGCTTGTCCAGGCATGATGAAGGTCCGACCCACATAGCGATTTTTGATCAAACCTTCGCGGTACTCCAGATTAAGTCTCTGCGCCAGTTGCATGGCGGCCGGGCGGCTTGAATCAGGGATTGGCATCACCACGTCGATGTCACCCAAGGGTAGTGTCCGTGCAAGCTTGTCGGCAAGGTATTCCCCCATGCGCAGGCGCGAACCATAAACCGATACTCCCTCAATGACAGAGTCCGGTCTAGCGAAATAGACATACTCAAAAATACAGGGTGCGTGTTTCTTGCCTTCACTGCAGAGCCGAGAGCTGATCTTGCCGTCGAGTGAGATAAAAATGGCTTCGCCCGGTGCAACATCCCGCTCGAATGAAAATCCCGACCCTTCAAGGGCGACAGACTCGGATGCGACCATCCATTCCTTGCCTTGAGGCGTTTCGACACTGCCAAGACACAGGGGCCGGATACCGTGCGGATCACGAAACGCCAGCAAGCCATAACCTGAAATCTGGGCGACGACCGCGTATGCCCCCTTGACGCGCCCATGCAGCGCTTTGACTGCACCGAAGATGGCATCCTCGTCAAGTGACACGCCGTTGGCGGATCGCTGAAGCTCATGTGCCAACACATTGAGCAACACCTCGGAATCGGAATTCGTGTTGATATGGCGCTGGTCTATCCGAAACAGAGACTCGCGCAGCTCCAGCCAGTTGGTCAGGTTGCCATTGTGTGCAAAGGTCAGCCCAAACGGTGCATTGACATAGAAAGGCTGCGCTTCCTCCGCACTTTCACTTGAGCCGGCCGTCGGGTAGCGTACTTGACCGATGCCGCTAAATCCCGGCAAAGACCGCATGCTGCGTGTACGAAACACATCACGGACCAGTCCGTGACCTTTAAACATGTTGAAGTGATTGCCATCCGAAGTGGAGATTCCGGCAGCATCCTGACCGCGATGCTGCAACAGCAACAGGCTGTCGTAGATCAACTGATTGACTGGACCACGACCGACGACACCAATGATTCCGCACATGTGATTTCCTGAATTTCCTGAGGTGAGCGTTCAACACGCCGTATTGAAAATAGGGAGAAAGTATTAATAAGGTAACCAGCCAGCGACCGGTTCTGGAATCCGGACTTTGAGTTGCTGCACAGCACTGACAACTGCAGGCGCAAACATGGCATTTTTCCACCAGGCTTCATTCGGAACCGGTGTATATCCAAGCACCACCACAACAATCAAAACGCCAAGTACTCCACGCATGAGGCCATAGATCGCTCCAAGGCCCCGATCGGCCGGCGTGAGTCCGGTTCCTTTCAGCATGCCCGTCAAAGCCATGTTGAGCAGACCCACCATGAGCAACACCGTGATGAACAGCGCGACATAGGCAATACCCAGCCTCAAATATTCATTGCCGACCCAGAGCAACATCGGATTACTGGCCACGCCCGGACCCCACCATACCGAGGCGAGTCCGGCCAGCCCATAGCTGACCAGCGAGAGCAACTCCTTGATGAGTCCTCGTCGAACCCCCAAAAAACAAG
>CAZBIN010000228.1:0-4706 GCA_964491995.1 uncultured Orrella sp. | reverse complement strand
GTGAGCGGGCCAGCCATGCGACTCCAGATAATTCGGACTCGCGCAAAGCATCAATCGTGTTGACGCGAGCTTGCGACTGATTAGGGTCGAGTCGGGCAAGCGTCCGATCCTGACCGCCATGTCAAACCCCTCTTCGACCAGATCGACCACCCTGTCCGAGAGCGAGATATCGAGCGAAAGGCGGGGGTGGGCGTAGAGAAAATCTCCCCAGAGCGGCGCGAGATGACGTATTCCGAAACTGACAGGCATGCTGACTCTGAGCAACCCATGTACGGTATCGCTGTGGGTGGAGATCTCCGCTTCCGACTCTTCAAGCCGCGAAAGAATCTCTCTGCACCTGGCCAGAAACAGTTCGCCTTCTTGCGTGAGAGACAGCATACGGGTAGTGCGATGGAGCAAACGCGCTCCCAAACGCTGCTCCAGGTCGCTGACATAGCGCGAAGCAGCGGCCTTCGATATCGCAAGGTTGTCTGCGGCAGCAACAAAGCTACCTGCGTCGACGACAGCCACGAAAACGCGCATTTCCTGAAATTTATTCATTGTTTCGATTTTTCGAACAATTAATCCACAAAAAACGTATTTATGCAGACATTACGCAACAGTATAGTGGTGTATTTGTCATTCACAACACGTGTTTATCGGGACGACAAGCTGAAGTGGCCCGCGTGATATCAGCGCGGACTGGACGCAATTGATTCTACGCACAACAGACTATCTATTTTGAAGGAACTTTGTATGACAGCCATGCCTGCAGTATTCGTATCTCACGGCGCGCCAACCTTTGCGCTGGAACCCGGCTTGGCTGGCAAACAGCTTTCCATGCTGGGCAGGGCGCTGCAAAGGCCCAGCGCAATCGTGGTGCTCTCGCCGCACTGGATGACTTCGGGAGTGAAAATCACCGCAGCGAGCCATCCTGAAACGATTCACGATTTCTCTGGGTTTGCGCGCGAACTCTATTCGATCCAGTATCCCGCACCTGGCAACCCTGCACTTGCCATCCAGATTGCCCAACTTTTGAGCGCAAAAGGGTTTGCTGCAGAAACGGACGACCGGCGCGGTCTTGATCATGGTGCGTGGGTTCCTCTCATGCATATGTTTCCACAGGCTGACATTGCGGTGGTGCAGGTTTCAATCCCATTTAATGCCGACGAGAGACAGTGCTTCGAGCTAGGTCGGGCGCTCGCACCGCTCAGCCAGCAAGGCGTCCTGATTGTTGGATCCGGCAGCCTCACCCACAATCTGTATGAGTTTCGCAGCGCAGACCAGCAAGCGCAGACTTATGTCCTTGAGTTCACGCAATGGATCCGCAACGCGGTGCGCTCCGGTGACGTATCGCAACTCCTGCAGGCGCTCGAGATTGCACCTCACGCGGCCCGTGCCCATCCAACCGCTGAGCACTTCCTGCCGCTTCTGATTGCAGCCGGTGCGGCAAGCAGTCTTTTGCCTTCGACAGTGCTTGATGGTGGTGTCTATCACGGCATGCTCGCCATGGAGTCGTATGTTTTTGGGCAAGAGGTTGTGCTTGAGTGATTGCTGATGTGAAACGTTGAACAGGATGGCTGCCAAGGCGTGGGCACGAACTGCCGTTGCCCTGTTAGCCAAGATTGCGGTTCTTTTCGGGTAACAGGGACGACAGCGGTTCGGTTACACAGGCCCACGCCTGATCCTTCGCCAGAAGGGTAAATCTTCTGTTATTGTCAGGCGTCATTGCATCAATTTGTTTAGGAATTCAAACCCAAAATGAGACAAGCCCTAGAACACCTGCGCGTACTGGATCTGACCCGAATTTTTGCCGGCCCCTGGGCCACCCAGAATCTTTCTGACCTTGGTGCCCGCGTCATCAAGGTCGAGCGTCCTGTACGAGGAGATGACACGCGCTCCTGGGGTCCTCCCTTCCTGAAAGATGCGCAGGGCAATGAATCGCGTGAAGCGTCTTACTTCATGGCGGTCAACCGTGGCAAGGAATCGATCACGGTCGATATCTCCACGGCTGAAGGGCAGGAAATTGTTCGTGAACTGGCCAAGACGGTTGATATCGTTGTAGAGAACTACAAAGTCGGCACGCTCAAGCGTTATGGACTCGATTACGACAGTCTGAGCGCACTCAATCCGCGCCTGGTTTATTGCTCAATTACAGGGTTTGGACAATCGGGTCCTTATGCAGAGTTGCCCGGTTACGATTTTGTGTTTCAGGGCATGGGCGGGCTCATGAGCCTGACCGGAAAGGCTGACACAGAACCCGGCGGGGGACCGATGAAATTTGGTCTTGCCATCAGTGACCTGACAACAGGCATGTATGCCACCACTGCTATTCTGGCTGCCATCGAGCATCGTCACATCAGTGGCAAGGGGCAGTACATCGACATGTCGCTTCTGGACTGTACGGTGTCGCTGACTTCTTATATGTCCATGAACTATTTCTTCAGTGGACAAGTGCCCAAGCGTATGGGCAATGTGCACACCAATATCGTGCCTTACCAGGTATTCCGGTGCAAAGAGGGCGACATCATCATGGCAGTGGGCAATGACACCCAGTTTGCCGACATGTGCCGATCTGTCGGTTTGCCAGAGTTGAGCGAAGACCCGCGGTTCAAAGTTCAATCGAACCGTGTGCGTAACCGCGAAGAGTTGATTCCCATGCTTGATGAGGCCATGCTTAAGCACTCGATGCTCGAGTGGGTTGAAATTTTCGAGAGAAACAACGTCCCGTGCGGTCCGATCTACACCCTTGATCAGGTTTTTGAGGATGAGCAGGTCAAGCACCGCAATATGAAGACCGAACTCGCGCATCCGCTTGGCGTTTCGGTGCCGACAGTCGCCAACCCGATGCGCTTGTCGGACACCCCGATCAGGCTCAAGAAGCCCGCACCCATGCTCGGACAAAACACGGAAGACGTCCTCAAGGGTGAACTCGGTCTGACAGATGAGCAAATCAAAGGACTTCGCGCCAAAGGCATTCTCTGAGGATTGCTGCGGTGCCGCGGTGCTATGAAACATCGCGGCCGATCCCTGGAATCTGCAATGTCACGGCTTGGTCGGGTTCTTTTTCTGCCCCATGATGCTCCATCTCTAGTGATGTGCGTACGAGATGGAGCCCAGGACATTGCTGCTGCAGGAACTGCTCGTGATCTTTTGTTGTCTTGTCGCGTCAGTTGCGGTTAGTTGGAATCACTCGCTTCTCCTGACTCACTTCTGCTCGACAGCATGGCCGAGATCAGGACCAACAGCCAACTGACAATCAAGGCTGTTCCGCCCGTCGGAGCAAGCTTTCCCAGCAGCGGCAGTCCCAGCAGATACTTGGCATAGATCGCACCGCTAAATCCGATGATTCCAAGCAGCATGACGATGCGAGCAAGACCCATTAGCCGGATACTCACGCCCGAGAGGGCGAGCAGCGCCACCGCATGAAGGATCTGGTAAGTACTGGCGCGTTCAAGAGACGCCATCGCAACAGGGTCCGATACGGCATGCGCAGCAAGAGCACCCAGTGCCACGCCGCTGGCGCCTAAAAGACCTGCCAGCATGATCCACGCACGCGATGAAAAGTTCATGCAATATCCTCCCGCAAACCCGGCGCACAAGCCCGGGATAAAATTCGTCTGGCAAGCGTATCATGCCGGTTACGCTTGGGATATGTATCTTCGCCATCCTCACTCTGGGACTATCGTGCCAGTGCTGTAGAAAATTGGGCAGTCATGGAGGCAGTCATGAAAGTACGAGTTTTGCGTCTGGCAAGTATTGTGAGTGTTCTGGTGCTGGCAGGCTGCTCGGGCATCGAGCCCGGAAAATCGCCATCGACCCAGTTCACGGTGCCGCTGACGCTCCAGGAAACCTATGACAGAGCGATGGCACAAACCAGATATTGCCTGATTACAGAGGACAGACTCCCGTCCAGCGGCACGGTGCAAGCCAGTGGACAGTCGGCCCAGATACAAGTCATGCTCAAATTGACACGAACGGTGGTCGCACAGGTTGACATGAAATCCCTGAATGCGCAGAGCACGCAGGTCGATGTGCAGATGTGGGGTGCCAACGTCTGGGATCAGACGGCTGCTGATGCCATGCGGGCGGCTATTGAGTATGGTGTGCCGAGCTGCACAAATTATTTTCCGACAGCAAAATCAGACAGGAAGAAACGTTAAAAATGGCAACAACATATGCAGAAGAGGGTCAGGTCAGCTATTTCGGTCTTCACATCCCTTACCTTGAGCACCTGGGTCTGGAGCCGGTCGAGATCGGCAAAGACATTGCGATCACTCGGCTGCCTTGCCGCAAAGAGATCGTCAACAGTCGCGGTCACGTCCATGGCGGTGCCATTCTCAGCATGCTTGACTTCACGCTTAGCGCAGCAGGTCGGTCTCACGATCCGCTGGGTACCGGAGTGGCGACTATCGATCTGTCATCGAGTTTTTTGTCGCCGGGCGATTCTGATCTGACCGCGACTGCGCGCTGTATCCGGCGTGGCTCCTCGATCTGCTTTTGCGAAGGCGAAATTGTCAACGCATCAGGACAGATCGTGGCCAAAGCCATGGCGTCTTTCAAAATGATCAAAGCGAGGTAATCCGATGTCACTCAAAGAATCCATTGCAACCGAAGTCAAGGCAGCCATGCGCGCCAAGGACTCTGCCCGACTGGGGACTTTGCGGTTTCTGCAGGCTGCGATCAAACAGAAAGAGGTCGACGAGCGACGTGATCTGCCTGATGCC
>CAZBIN010000227.1:0-4758 GCA_964491995.1 uncultured Orrella sp. | reverse complement strand
AACCCCTGTACCCACCGTGAAAGGGTGGTGTCCTAGGCCTCTAGACGAAGGGGACCCGGACTAACTAATTTTCGCTGGACTGGTGGAGGTAAGCGGGATCGAACCGCTGACCTCTTGCATGCCATGCAAGCGCTCTCCCAGCTGAGCTATACCCCCCAGTTTCAAGGGGTAGCCCCTTGCATAATGTTAACTCAAAATCTTTCTTCAAAAATTTGCGCTAACGTTCTGTTTCCTGCGAAGAACAAAATTATGCATGAATCTGCGATTGTTTGCAAATGGAACAGAAAAAGTTTGAGAGGTGTTGTTTTAATGCAGCGATGTTTTGTTTTTCAATTTAACGCAGCGATGCGGGGTTCTTCAAGCCAGGCACTTGATTCGCTTGCGAGCCTCTGGGCTGTTTCTGCCTCCGGATTCTCAGGTGCCTCCCGTCTTTCAGACGGGAGAACCAGTGGGTGTCGCAACATCATGTTGCAACGTCGTGCGCCTGCAGTCATCATGACCAAAATATTTCCGAATCAAAACTACAGAGGCAGTCAATGGTAGTGCAATATGAAGGTGAGGACCAAAAGCGAGAGCGGGAATTACGCCAGCAGGGCTGGGTTGAGCAGCCTGACGTTGGTCCTTTCGTCCAGATGGTCGGACCCGTATGGCGTCGCGAAATGGATCATGGTGTCGAGTTCGGTCTGTACGTCCAGCAAAAGCATCTAAACTCCAATGGCATCGTCCATGGAGGGCTGCTGATGACATTGCTGGATCAGGTGATCAGTCAGGTGGTCTTGGACACAGGTGACAGGACACCCATGGCGACGATCGACATGGACACGCACTTCATTGACGCAGTCAGGCAGGGTGACTGGATCATTGCTTCAGCAAAAGTGCAGCGTCGCACAAGATCTCTTGTCTTCGTCGAGGGTCAACTGAACGTGGGTCAGCGGCTTGTGATTTCAGGGCAGGCCATCATGAAGCTGCGCACGAACTGATGACTGTGCTGTCACGCCACAGTCCCTGACGCGACAGGGACTGGGACAGGTTGACGCACGTGCGCCAGACCGAACTGGCCGCTGCCGACATGGGGATCTGAGACGACCGGCACAGCAGAACCGAACGAGTCAGTGTCGGGGTGTCAATCTCAATGGCTTTGAGCAGACCAAGCTCGATTTCGTTTAGCAACGGCATGACGGGGAGCAATGTGCAGCCCATCCCGGCCAGGAGTGAGGTCCTCAGAATGCTGATCGAGCTGATGTCGGCGATCACATTGGGCTCGGCGTAACCGGCTCGTGCGGCCGCGTTTTCAATGATGGGTCTTACACCATGCGGTCGTGCTGGCAAGATCAGGGGCATTCCCAGTGCCTCGTGCAGCGAGATGTGAGAGCTTTCAGGAGCCAGGTCGGGTGGGGTGATCAATGACAGGCGTTCACTGACAAGGGGCTCGGTCGTGAAATCCTCGAGGCTTGCATCGTCAAACAGCACGGCCATGTGGATTTGCCCGGCATGCAGCTGACGGCTCAGGTTCCCGGTCAGTTCCTCGGTCAATTCGAGGTTCACCCGTGGCAGGTCTCGGCGCACCGACTGAAGTATGGGTAGTGCCAGTGCATTTGATACGCTGTGCGGTATCCCGAAAGTGACTTTGCCTGCAGGTGAGTCCGTCAGGCTTGCCAGGCTTTCTCGCGCGTCATCAACTTGCCTCAGAATGGACTTTGCGTGGGCCATTAAAACTTCGCCGGCCTCTGTCAGTGTCACACCTCGTCGGGAACGATGAAACAGGCTGGTGCCCAACTCCTCCTCGAGTAGTGCAATCTGGTGGCTCAGCGCCGATTGTGCGATGTAGACCTTCTCTGATGCTTTCAGAAAGGTTCCTTGCTCGGCAATGACCAGAAAATACTTTAGCTGTTTAAGATTCATATCTGAATATTAGATAATAAAATCGATAAAAAGTATTATCCAGATAAATAAGCTTCAGGTCTAATGCACTTATCGGAAGCAACACAGCCCCACCTGGTTATCGTCAGGTTCCAGTTTTTTAAGCGGGCTTGCTGTGAAAGGCTCTTCTTACCGGAAGAGAGACAGATGACTCACCGGCAACCCAAAGTCCGGTGAGTCGTCCAGTCACTCTGGCAATTCCTGCAAACCCTGTTTGTACGGCGATTCCAGGCTGTCGGTGTATTGCTCTATCTGTCGGGTTTCATGCTTCAGATACTCGTCGACGGCCTCAAAGAATCCAGGGTGGGCCAGCCAGTGTGCTGAGGCAGTGTGCACAGGTACAAATCCCCTGGCCATCTTGTGCTGTCCCTGAGCGCCCCCTTCAATGATGCTGATCTGATTCGAAATGGCCCACTCGATAGCGCGATAGTACGCCACCTCGAAATGCAGACAGTCCACATGCTCCAGGCATCCCCAGTAGCGGCCATACAGTCGACGTTTGCCGTTGACCACATCAAGCCAGGACAGAGCGCTGGCAATCGGCCGTTCTGCGTCATAGGCAATCACCATCATGCAGATCTCTGGCATGAGATACGCAATCTTCTCGAAAAAGTCGGGTGTCAGGTAGGGTGGGTTGCCCCGCATGGCGTAGGTGTTGGCATAACAGCGATAAAAAAACGCCCATTGAGCCTGACCGATCTCGGAGCCAACCAGTACTTTGGTGGTAATCCCGGCTTGCTCAACTTTGCGGCGTTCGGCGCGAATTTTCTTTCGTTTGCTCTGCGACAGACTGACTAGAAACTCGTCAAATGACTGCCAACCTTGATTGAACCAGTGAAACTGGGTGTGTTTTCTGGCAAGAAATCCGGCTTCCGTGAGCGCTTGCTGATCACCTTCACTGGTGTAAAGCAGATGCATCGAGGAAAGCGGACTGGCCTTGGCCCATGCCAGCAAAGCCTTGGCAACCAGGGGCTTGAGTGACTCTTCACAAAGCAGTCGCGGCCCCGCGACGGGTGTAAACGGGATCGCACTGAGCCATTTTGGGTAGTACCTGAGCCCGTGGCGCTCATACGCTTCGGCCCATGCCCAGTCGAACACAAATTCCCCATACGAATGCCCTTTGGCGTACATCGCAATCGCAGCAACGGGTTGATCACCGATCTCGAGCAGCAGGTGATGTGGCTGCCATCCTGTGGCGGGGCAGACGCTTTCAGACTGTTCGAAAGCACTTAGAAATGCGTGCGAACTTAAAACGCCTCCATGAGCCTGACGGTTAAGATCGTTCCAGACGTTTTCACTGACTGCGCGAATCGAACCGACGGTGCGAAACCTGAATTCGCGCTGGTCGGTGGTGCCAGGCAAGGAGTCATTACGGATCAAGGTCATGGCTAGGCGTTCAGGGGTTGATGTCGAGGCAAAGCGAACTGTTCTGTCTGGTCCCAGTGTAGTCAGGAGCTGCAGCAACAGTGGTGATGTCCGCTTTTTGCTCACGGTCATTGGCGTGCGTTACGCGCGAGAGATGATCGCAAGCCGTGAGTGCGCACGAGTTCGTGTGCCGGGTTCATGGCTTTGACCCGCCAGGCTCTCATTGCGCACCTTCAGCACTCTGGCGTCAGGAGAGTTCATTCGGTAGGTCCGCTCGGTGCTAGGATCTGCCAGTACGCCTTTTTTATTCGTAAAGCGGGGTGCATATGCACAGTCTTGTGGCAGGCAGGTCAGCTATTCTTGGGCGGGTCGCTGTATGGGTGGTGCTGGTTCTGCTGGCTTGTTATGCCAAAGCTGGCATGGCTGCTCTGGCAGGTTCGCCAGGCGCCACGCATGCCTTGCTGGTGGGGGTCTCCGATTATCCCTTTCTAGAGCCAGGCGCCCAGTTGTTGGGACCGCGCAATGATGTCACTTTGTGGCGCGATTACCTGACCCAGTCCAGACCTGATGTGTCCATCACGGTCCTGGCAGATGGCGTCCAAGATGCCGGGCTGCCTACCAGACTGGCAATCATGAAGGAGCTTGAGCGCATTGCCGGTCAGGCTCGCGAGGGTGATTTTGTATTCTTGTTGTTTGCTGGCCATGGTGCGCAGCAGCCAGCGTCGCAAGCATCCATGCGGGATGAGCCGGATGGGCTGGATGAGATATTTTTACCGCGTGATGCCAGGAGATGGGACTCATCCCGGGCGGCAGTTGAGAATGCGATTGTGGACACCGAGTTCAAACAGGCAATTGCCAGGATTCGTGACAAGGGTGCGTTTGTCTGGGCGGTGTTTGACACTTGTCATTCGGCAACCATGACACGGGCGGTCAGACCATCAACCGTGCGTTACCGCCAGCTCACGGCACAGCAGCTCGGCATACCGTCTGACTTGATGCAAGCAGCCCGCGCACGATCCGTTAGCGCAGTGGCTGAGCGTTCTGGTCAGGCATCCGGTGGGCAACCACGTCCTGAGCGCTCTGAACCTCCCGGTGACCTGGTCGCCTTCTATGCGGCACAGAGCCATCAGGAGACGCCTGAGTTTGCGCTTCCCCTGGGTGCGCCCGATGCGCGTGAACATGGAGTCTTCAGCTATACATTGCTGCAGGTGCTTGAGCAAGCGCCAAAGGCCTCTTATACCGAATTGATCGAACGTGTCATGCAACGGTTTCAGGCTACTGCCGGGGCAACTGCGGTGCCGATGGCTGAAGGCACGGCGATGTCTGATCAGGTCTGGGGTGGACAACAAGGTCAGACGACCCAGTGGCGAGTCAATCGTAAAGGCGATCAGATGACCCTGTCGGCAGGCCTCATGCATGACCAGACGCAGGGTTCGACGCTCAAGTTGTATCAGACACCAGCAGCCCAGGACG
>CAZBIN010000226.1:0-4792 GCA_964491995.1 uncultured Orrella sp. | reverse complement strand
CTCTCGGCCGGCACGCCTATTTATTTTCTTCGCATTCCTGTCGGGATCGTAACCGGCTACGAGCTTGACCAGAACGGCAAGTTCGTTGACATCAATATCTTCATTGATGCGCCTTATGACAAGTACGTCAATGGCAGCACCCGTTTCTGGAATGAGAGTGGAATCTATTTCAACGTTGGCACTGACGGTCTGACGGTTCGCACCGAGTCACTGGCATCAATCATTTCCGGGGGGCTGGCGTTTGCCAATTTTGGGGAAAGCAAGCCGCTCGGTAATCAGGCATTTTTCAAGCTCTATTCTGACAGGACTCGCGCAGAGCAGGTGCCGACCGGCGTCGCCATCCCGGTCACCATGCGGTTTTTGCAGTCGACCCGAGGCCTTGCGGTGGGTGCACCGATTGAGTTTCAGGGGCTGCACCTGGGCGTGGTGGATTCCGTGGAGTTGCAGTATGACCGCGAGAATATACGGCTCTACACGCGTGTGACCGGAACCCTGTATCCGGCTCGTCTAGGTCCCGCGTTTGAGGCCTATGCCGAACGTGGCCGTGACCTGCATGAAATCGCGCAAAACCTGTCGCTGTTCGTGTACCGCGGCATGCGCGCACAGCTCAAGACCTCCAACATTCTGTCCGGCAGCAGTTATATCGCGCTGGGATATCACCCGGAAGATGTTGCCGGGCGTCATGTGGAAGCCAGTATCCCCTTTGGCATTCCGACTATTGCCTCAGAAAGCCTGGATGATTTGCAAAAACAGATTGCAAGTATCATCAAACATCTTGAGAAGATCCCGTTTGAGTCAATTGGCAGCAACCTTGACGCCAGCCTGAAAGAGATCACCCAGATGGCACGCAATGTTGATGCCAATGTCACGCCAGAGCTCAATGCGGCCCTGAAGGCGCTCAAGCGCACTCTGGCCGAACTTGACACCTTGCTCGGGTCAAGCGAGAAACTGCCCGGGCAAGTCGAGCGTTCCTTGCAGGAAATGGACCGAACGATTCGCTCGACCCGCGCCTTGATTGATGAGTTGAGGGCCAAGCCCAACTCCATCATATTTGGTGTGCCGGGGCAGTCCTATTCACGTGAAACGATCGGGGAGGGCGGCCCATGAAGATTCGTCATGCGCAAACGGTAAGGCTTCATGTGGCAATCATCAGTGCGCTGCTGCTGGCAGGATGTTCTTCACCGAAAACCTTCTATTACACACTCAGTGCGCCGCCACAGGGCTCTGTATTGAGCTCGTCTGCAGCCGCCCGGCCCGATGCTGGCACTGCGAATGTCGCAGCGTCGTCACCTATCACTGCCGCAGCAGGCTGGTCCCGGCCTTACAGCATCAGTTCGCTCACCATCCCTGCACAGGTTGATGATACGCCTCTGGTGGTTCGACAGTCTTCTGATCAGCTGATGGTGCTGACCTACGATCGATGGACTGGGCCGCTCAAAGATCAGTTCAAGGACGCGCTGAGCCAGGCCCTCACCAGGGAACTGGGCATGCCGCCGGTTCAGAATCTGAGTCTGGATGCAACCAGAACAATCGATCAGATTCACGTGGATGTTCAGCGTTTCGATCTTCTGCCCGGTCAGGCGGCTGTGCTGAATGTGGTGTGGCAGATCTCTCCTGGTGCAGCAGGAGAGGCAGTCGCAAGAGATCAAAAGGGTGTGAAGTCCCAGGCACGTCAAACCTCCCCAGTCCGACTCAGGGCCATGACTTGTTACTCTGTATTGAGCACCCCCAGCAACGTGGGGGTGGCGGCGCTGGTGCTGGCCCAGCAGCGCAATGTCATCGAGCTGGCGGCGCAGATCGCTCAGACACTTCGATCCGGTCAGCCTCCGGCCTCCGTGCGTTGTATTTGAAACGCATCGTGTGACACACTTGCGCTGTCGGCTGACGGTGCTTGCGTGAGGCTCTGGGTTAAGAAAATGGGAAAGCCCTGGGTCAAGCGCGAGTGCACCACTTTCCGACAAAGCTGTCATGCTTTTGGCGGCTGTTTATTTTCGGTCGTTTGTCCTGGGCTGTTTGGCGTCAGGCACTGTCAAGGCACTTGATCTAGCGACAGAAAAAAACTTTTCCGACACGTTCAATGTGCTGTTTCAGTTCTTCGTTGTCTATCTCGTTCCATGTCGAGAGATCAATGTTTAGAGGAAGTAACAAGTCATCGAGTGCATTGCTGATGGCATTTAATGTCTGAAGGTCAATATCGCCTTTCAGGGTCAGATCAATATCGGATCCCTGACGATGACGACCCATGGCTCGGGATCCGTATAACAGTGCGGATTGAACAACAGGAAACTGTTCCAGGACGTGACAGATTGCCGCACGTTGCGCAGCTTGCAGCCCGTCGTTACTCTGAAATTCCTCAGTCTTCCTGTGCATCTTTCAATTGCTGCAAGCGTGACTCAAGCGCCTTGAACAGGGGGTGATATCGCTCGAGAATTGCTGAAACGATGGCGTCAGCGGTGGCTTGATTGTAGGTATGAGATGTTCTGTTACGGTTCGCAATCATGTCCATCCATTGCTCGCCTTGACCGATCAGACCGATCGCGTATGCCTGTCTGGTGGCGTCGCGTGAGCCTAGCAGAGGCTGCACCCCTTGGTATTGCAGGTAATCCTTCAGACAGTTCCATGCGAGCTCGTGGGTGTACTCAAAAGCCTGGATCACCCCTTGCTTTTCGAGATCGGAGTATGGGCGCTCCCTGCCTAACTCAACCGCCGAAGACAGGGATCTCAAGGCTCGCTGGTAGTTTGAAAATCGCTGTTGCCAACGGACGTCTTCAGTCACGGATGTTTACCTGGAAAGTGAATTGCAATCGCTTGCAAGTTTAAAGCACATCCATCAAATGAGGGGCAAGCCATAATGGATCCGCGACATCGGGCGGTAGTGTGAGTAAATTCATACCTTCTTAATACCTTCGCCCGTCATACCACCGTCCGCTGTTGTCAGCCACATTGTGCAAATGGCACGGTCAACGGTGCGGCTCGAACGTCCGGTCGAGCCATGCTGCTGGGCCTTGTTTGATTTTGCCGGGACCGACGTCACGGGCTGTGCTCAGCGTCCTTTGAACTGGGGCTTGCGCTTTTCCATGAACGCGGTTCGACCTTCGATGTAGTCCGCACTGTCAAAGCATGTCTGGACGGCTGCATCACAGATGCTGACATCACGAACGCTCTCATCCTTGAGCGCCTCAGCGACGATGGTCTTGATCGAGCGAACGGTCAAAGGTGCATTCCCACTGATTGTCTGGGCGTACTGTGTGACGTAGCTCGATAGCTCATCAGGCTCGACCGCGCGGTTGATCAGCCCCATCTGCAAGGCTTCTTCGCAACTGAACTGTCTTGCGGTGTAGAAAATTTCTTTGGTAAACGAGGGGCCGACCACGCTCATCAGTGCTCTGACGCCATCGTAGTCATAACCGAGTCCTAGTTTGGCTGCCGGCACAGCGAACCGTGAGTTGGTCGAAGCAAGGCGCAGGTCGCAGGCCAGCGCAATCCCCAGACCACCCCCAATGCAGTAGCCCCGGATCATGGCGATCGTGGGTTTGCTCAAATTCTGTAGTGCCAGCACTGCCTGATGGGACGTTTCGTTGTAAACCTGAGTCGCCTCTACCGATCCGCGCTTCTCGCCGAACTCGGAAATGTCAGCGCCTGACACAAACGCCTTTTCTCCTGCGCCGCCTAGAACCACGACACGAATTTCGTCGTCAGCCTCAAACTGTCGGACCGTATCAGCAAGCGCCTGCCACATCGAAAGGCTGACTGCATTGTGGCGTGCCGGGTTGTTGAAAGTGATCCAGCCGATACCATCGGCCTTGCCAACCAGCAGTTTGTCAGTCAGGGGGTGGGGGGTTTCAGTCATTGTGGGGCTCCATCATCAGTCGCTCACATCTGGTTGCAGATGTGTTATTGAGACTTTAACCGAATGGCGTGGGGGGTCAGATGGTTGCCCGGATTGCCGAGACGGCAAACGGCAATGACCTTGAGTGTTGATGTGCACGGGGGGCGCATGGATGGATGACATGAAGGGTGCCAGGAGGCCTTTGCAGCCTGTGAGCGGCTTGCGAGACATTCAGTGATATCGCGTCTTGTCGCTGGCTCAACTTTTGACCGTAATAATCCTGACTGTTACGTTCGCTCAAGTGGCATTTGACTTCAAGCGTGCACTAACATGAGCAGAGCGCCTTTAGCTTCTGAGGTATTGCTGTTTTGTAGGAAGAATCGCATTGAAATTACGAGCAGGCATGAAATATCCATTGATGATGGCCCGTCGTGCAGGCATGCGCGCATCAAGAATGGGAAGTCATGAGGCGGCGCCAGCAAGCGCTTTGGGCTCTGTCGCTGGGCAGATCACTGCCCGTTCGATGGGGCTTGCAAGTGAGGGTGGAACCGTCCTGATTATCGTAGCGGTGTCTTTGATGTCGTTGCTCGGGTTCGCTGGGTTGGCCATTGACTTCGGGTATTACTTTTCTCAGAAAGCCAAAATGCAGTCTCTGGTGGATTCTGCTGCGCTTGCTTGCGGTTTGAAGGAGTGTGTTCAAAGTACGGCCCAACAGAACCTGAATGCGGCGGTGTTAAAGCCCATTAATCCGGATAATGTGGCTTTGGGTGTAGAGATCATTGCGGCTGGCGTCGCAGAATGTCCTGCGGATGCTACGGGCTGCTTCAGGGTATTGGGTAGCTCGACTCAGAGCACTTTTTTTCTAAAGATGTTTAATATTCCAACGCTTGAGTTGTCAGCACGGGCAACTTCAACAGGGGGAGTGAGCGGCGAGTCACCCGGGGCAACGCCCGCAGTGCTCGC
>CAZBIN010000225.1:0-4913 GCA_964491995.1 uncultured Orrella sp. | reverse complement strand
GTCGTGCAAACGCAAACGTTGTACCCCAGCTTCAATCGGTCCGGGGTCGCCATGCGTTGACGATGGCGACCAACGAGAGCATGACTGGCACCTCGACCAATACGCCAACCACGGTGGCCAGTGCGGCGCCAGAGTTCAGACCAAACAGCGAGATCGCGACCGCGACCGCCAGCTCGAAAAAGTTGGACGTACCGATCAGGCAGGCAGGGCCCGCAATGTTGTGGGGGAGCTTGAGCCACCGGGCACCCCACCAGCCGATGAAGAAGATACCATAGGACTGCAGGATCAGCGGCACTGCGATCAGCGCGATCACACTGGGCTTCTCGACGATGGTGCCAGCCTGGAAACCGAACAGCAGCACTACGGTGGCAATCAGACCGACCACTGACCAGGGTTTGAGGCCTGCCACAAACTGACTCAATGCGGTGGGTGACTTTTTAACGAGCAACTGTCGGGTGACCACGCCCGCCAGCAAGGGCAGGACCACATACAACACAGTCGAGAGCAGCAGCGTTTGCCAAGGTACGGTCACGTTGGTTACGCCGAGGAGGAAAGCAGCTATCGGTGCAAACGCGAACACCATGATCAGGTCGTTGACTGACACCTGCACCAGGGTGTAGTTGGCATCACCCTTGACCAACTGGCTCCAGACAAACACCATCGCGGTGCAGGGCGCCACGCCCAGCAGAATCATGCCAGCGATGTACTCGCTGGCCGACTGCGGATCGACCCAGCCCGCAAAGAGGTACTCGAAGAACAGAACGCCCAGCGCTGCCATGGTGAACGGTTTGATCAGCCAGTTGACGACCAGCGTGAGCATCAGGCCCTGTGGCTTTTTGCCAACGTCCTTGACTGCGTGCCAGTCGATCTGGATCATCATTGGATAGATCATGATCCAGATAAAGACGGCCACCACCAGATTTACCTGCGCGATCTCCAACGCGGCCACGGCCTGAAAGACACCCGGCATGAGGAGCCCAAGGCCCACGCCGACCAGAATGCCCAGCCCGACCCAGACGGTCAGGTAACGCTCAAAAACACCCATCGATCACACCTCAAAAGTAAAAAACCCCGGTCGCTCCAGCGACCAGGCACAGGTCTCCGAATGCACCGGTCAGGTCCCTTGCTGGCCAAGATCCATCAGCGCTTCTTGCAGCGCAAGGCGATCCAGTTTGTCAAAGGGAAGGTTTACCATCAGGGCAACGCGGCGTCTCAGTACCGTGAAGGCGCTGGCGAAAGCCTTCCTGGCGGCTTCGTCATCACCTTTGGCTTCGGCAGGATCGGGTAGACCCCAGTGAGCCGACATCGGTTGACCTGGCCAAAAAGGATATACCTCGCCTGCAGCGTTGTCACACACCGTGATGACGAGATCCATCCTGGGCGCATCAGGCGCATCAAATGCATCCCAGCTCTTGCTGTATAGCCCCTCAATCGAGATCCCGGCGTGACTCAAGGTCTCCAGGGTCAGCGGGTTGGGTTTCTGGTTTTCACGGGGGCTGCTGCCAGCTGAATAGGCTTTGAAGCGACCCTTGCCCAGATAGTTAAGCAATGCCTCAGACAAGATGCTGCGGGCCAAATTGTGGGTGCAGAGGAACAGGACGTTGTAAACCTTTTTGGCCATGTCAGACTTTCTCAGGTGAATGGCTTGCCAGGTCCAGCAGGCGCTGGACCCCGACAGGTTCGTTTTTCATCAGAGGCACCAGCGCATACCGCTGTGCGTGCTGTGTGGCGACGGCTTCAATTTCTCGCAGTTCGTTGCGGGCACGCTGCCGTAGCAAAGGCGTGGCAGGCGCGCAGGCAGCGAGACTGTTGTTGATGACCCAGGCCCATGGCTCAATGCCGGCACGCTGCAAATCGGCCTGCAGATTCGCCGCTTCGAGCACTGGCGTGGTCTCGGCCAAAGTAACGATCAGAACCTTGGTTTGCCTGGGATCCTGCAGTTGCATCATGGGCGTGGTGAAGTGAACGCCGGTACCCCCCATCTGGCGCACAATGTCGCGGTGGTAGGCACCCGTGGCGTCGAGTAGCAGCAAAGTATGCCCGGTCGGCGCAGTGTCCATGACGACGAATTTTTTGCCTGCCTCGCGAATGATGCGGGAGAAGGCCTGGAATACGGCAATCTCTTCGGTGCAAGGTGAGCGCAGATCCTCTTCGAGCATGGCCCGACCTTCTGCGTCCAGATTCGCCCCTTTGGTCGACAGGACATGCTCGCGATAACGTTCAGTGACTTCATGAGGGTCAATACGGCTGACGGTGAGGTTATCCAGTGTGCCATCCAGCGTTTGCGCAAGATGCGCAGCCGGATCGGATGTGGTCAGGTGCACCGGCAAGCCCCGATGTGCCAGATCTACCGCTACCGCGGCAGCCAGGGTGGTCTTGCCCACGCCGCCTTTGCCCATCAGCATCACAAGGCCATGGCCCTCAGCAGCGATCTCGTCCACTAGTTGCGACAAGTTCGGCGCTTCGGGTGCCAGAATTGCCGATGGCGCTGCGCTGGCAGTCACCGGCGTGTCGTTGAGCAAATGGCGCAAGGCCTCCAGCCCCACCAGATTGAACGGCTTGAGAGCCAGACTGTCTTGTGGCAGTGCCTTGAGTTCTGCAGACATCTGCGCAAGTGCCAACGCCTCGCGCTTATGGATCGCAGCGGCCAGCGGATCACCCTGAAGAGCATCAACGGGCAACACACCATTGATCACCAGGTATTGCTGAGACAGACCGATGGCTGCCAACTCCTGGTGGGTACGATTGGCCTCACGTAAAGTTGCTGCCTGGGCTCGTGCCACCAGCACCAGACGCGTGCGCCCCGGATCGGCCAAGGCCTGCACGGCCGCTTTGTATTGAGAACGCTGTTTCTCCAGTCCTGCCAGCGGCCCCAGGCAAGATGCATCTCCCTTACCGGTTTCCAGAAAACCACTCCACGCACCGGGCAGTTGCAGCAGACGAATGGTGTGGCCCGTAGGTGCTGTGTCAAAGATGACGTGATCGAAGCCCTCGGTCAGGGTCGAGTCGGTCAGCAATCCGGTGAATTCGTCAAATGCGGCAATCTCAGTCGTGCAAGCGCCCGAGAGTTGCTCCTCAATGCCTTTGACCACTTCGTCTGGCAACACACCCCGCACAGGCCCGACGATCCGGTCCCGGTAGGCCTGGGCTGCCCCTTGCGGATCGATTTCCAGCGCGGATAGGCCGGGCACGCTGGAGATCGGCGTGATGCGGTTGCCGATGCTAACCCCGAACACTTGTCCCACGTTGGAGGCCGGATCCGTGCTGACCAGCAGCACTTTCTTGCCAGCGTCCGCCAGCTCGACGGCGCAGGCACAGGCAATGGACGTCTTGCCGACGCCCCCTTTGCCCGTAAAGAACATGTAGCGTGGTGGGTTCTGTAGAAACTGCATCACGACTCCTGAGCTTCAGCAGCAACGGCTGCCAGAGCAGCAAGAAGCCGCCTGGGTCTGGGCCGGTTGAGCCTGAAGCCCCGCCCAGCGGGCCAGATCGTTCCGTGAGGGATAGCGGCCCGCCAGTGCCAGTTGACCATCGACCAGGGTCACCGGCAGTACGGTCTGACCCGTACGCTCCAGCAGACCTTTGACGATGAGACTTTCGGCGAACGCCATGGGTTGCTGAGACAGGTTGAAACGCTCAATCTGTGCACCGTTCTGTTTGGCCCAGTCCACGTCGGCCGCGAAGGTCACGAGGTTCTGATCCACGTCAACGCCGCAAACACCGGTTTTGCAGCACATGGCCGGATCGAAGACTTGAATGATCGTCATGATGGAACTCCTTGATATGGGATGGCCGCTGATGCCTATCCGGCGATGACTCAGACTGACAAAGTGGGGTCGAGCAATCGGGTCGCAGCGATGACGCCGGCACGCACCAGCAGATCCTCGGGGATCACTTCGTAACGCTGTCCGCCGAGCTCCACCGTGCGGCAATCGTTGTCGCCACATTCGTCGCAGCAGCGACTGCTGCCAGTTTGTCCACCCAGCCAGTACTCGAGGGTCTGACCGCCAATCAGAATCTGGTTCGATTGCAGGGGATCTTTGAGAAACGTGGCTTCGTCGATCGCCTTGACCTGAAGTTCGGGCACGACGCCCAGCGGCTCCAGCGCCAGTTTCAGCCTGTCGACGGCGCGTAGTACTTCTTCACCAGTATTGTGACAGCGCGCGCAAGTAGTGCCCTGTGCGCTCACCAGACGTTGCCAAAGGATGGATAAGTGTTTCACTGGAGACTCCCTGTTCAGCAACCGCAGGTGATGGCAGCCTTATCCAGGCACGGCTCGCCCTGGCAGCAATTGCTTGTCAGATAAGAAAGCACCTGGTTCATTTGCTCGTAATCAGCGCGATAAATCAGATTCCGACCGCTGCGCTCCTGAGACACCAGCCCAGCATTAAGGAGTTCTTTGAGGTGAAACGACAGCGTCGCTGCAGCCACACCCAAGGTGTCCGCCAAGGCTCCAGGTGTCGTCCCCTCTTTACCAGTAATCACAAGGGCCCGAAACACGCGTAGCCGGTTTGCTTGAGCAAGAGCGGCCAAGGCTTTGATAATGTCTTTCTCTTCCATATTTTCATTATAGTAGAAATATCTGATAGAACTTGTATTGAACAATTGTTTTCCACACCCGAACACGCGGGTGGTATTTCTTTCACTGCAGCCCAAAGAACGCTACCACACGGAATGCATGAATTGATCGGTCAGCCCTGGTCGCACCGCCTCGATGGCCGCCTCGCTGGGCTTATTGCGCCGCTCGCATGGCACTCGTCCAGTCAATGTGATCGAGCAGGTGTCTGACCACCGCCTTGTCGGCCCAGGGCGGCATCTCTCTATATGAGAAACCGAGTGCGGGCAGGGGAGGGGCACTCGACTGGATTTCCAGCGCTTGACGATCAGTCAAGGTCCAGCGATGGGCGATCGCG
>CAZBIN010000224.1:0-4924 GCA_964491995.1 uncultured Orrella sp. | reverse complement strand
GAGTTACACGGTGTGGGCTGTGCGTGTTCAAACTGTCATGGCATGTGCTTGCTGTTATAGCGGCGAGCCCAGTCAGCGAGTTGTTCCGCAGGCATCGGTTTGGCATAGAAGTATCCCTGCCCGATGTTGCAGCCCAAGGCGGTTAGATGATCTGCGTCCTGCTCGGACTCAATCCCTTCTGCGACAGTTGAGATCTGCAAGCGTTTGGCAACATTGATGATGGATTCGAGAATGATTGCAGGTCGTGACGCTGTCGAAGCATCGTGGACAAACGATCGGTCAATCTTGAGTTCTGTGACGGGCAGTGTGCGGAGTTGTTTGAGTGATGTGTAGCCCGTCCCAAAATCGTCGAGTGATACGCCGAATCCGGCAATCCGGAGTTTGGTCAGCGTCTCAAGCAGTGCTATATCGTCGGCCACAAATGTCGTTTCAGTCAGCTCGATTGACAGCTGGCGTGGATCCACACCGTGGTTGTCGACGATCTCTCGCCAGATGTCGATCGTTGATGATCTGGCCAGCGATGTTGCTGATGCATTGATGCTCAGAGCCAGGGGGGACATGTCTTCTGGCCATGACAGAACAAGCTCGCAGGCTTGCTTGAGAATTTCTTCGGTCAGGCGGTCAATTAGACCGAGCTGCTCGACTTGATCAATGAACTGACTGGGCTGAAGGAGGCCCATATCCGGATGCGACCAGCGTGCCAGCGCTTCCGCACCGGCAAACCGCCGGGTATGCAGATCCACTTTTGGCTGAAAGTATGCGATGAATTCCTGATGATCCAGCGCGTATTCAATTTCGGCCCGAGGGATGGTCGAACTCTCCATCAGCGCAACCAGTGCCTCGCCTCGACCCGCCCGGCTTACAGTGGGCGGTTCAAGAAGCATCTGTTTGAGATCGATTTTGTCAACCGGTTTGGGTAGACATCCCGCAATGCGTACACCCTTGCGGAGCAAAACCCGCTGGCTTGCCAGATAGATGTCTGCGGGCAGCGCCGAAGTCAGGATGATCGTGCCAAGCCGCTTGCCTGGCGCAGTCTTGATGAACTCCAGACCATCCATCTTGCCCAGTTGCAGGTCGCACAGCGTGGCGTCAAACTGGTCTGACCGGGCCGAAAGAATCTCCAGTGCCTGCTCCGCGCTGGAAGCTTCGGTGATGCGGTTTATATTGATGGAATGAAGCGCCGCCACCAGCACTTTGCGCTGGAAGTCGTCATCTTCCAGTACCAGGATGTGCGGGTCGTAGGTGTAGATATGGAGCATAAAATCATTAATCGATTTGGACAGCATCCCACCCGTGTGAGGCTTGAGTGGCGTGGTGACTGTGTGTCTTTACAACACGTGGTGTCAGGCGTTGTGTCAGATGATCCAAAAGGTCTTGTCAGGGACCATTGACCTCTGGCAGCCACTTGTAAAGCATCGCTTGCAGTGCGGCAAGCTGGATCGGTTTGATCAGACAGTCGTCCATACCCGCCGCCTGACAGCGATTAAGATCATCGGGCATCGCACCGGCGGTCGCTGCAATGATTGTCGTGTGCCGGCTGTTCTGCTCATCAAGCCTGCGAATTTCGCGCGAGAGTTCGTAACCATCCATAGGTTGCATTCTGCAGTCCGTCAGTATCAGATCACAAGGATTTTTTTCAAGCCAGTCTAGCGCGTGGTTTGCTTCTGAAAAGGACCATGTGTTCCCGAACCCTAGATGAGCAAGCTGGGCTTGCATGAGTCTCAAGTTGATCTCATTGTCCTCGACAACCACAATCCTTGCCCGGGTGTTCATTTGTTTTTCCCTGTAGGTTTCTTGGCAGGGGTTGAGTCTGGATACCCGGTTCCTTTGGGTTTCAAAGGAAGCCAGATAGTGAACGTAGAGCCTTCACCAGGCACTGACTTGACCGCGACATCGCCCTGCATCAGCCTGATGAGTTGCCTGACGATGCCCAGTCCAAGACCAGATCCTTCGGCGTCGATGGCTGGTCTTGCACCCGTCTGGAAGAACCTGTCGAATACTGTTGAGAGATGTTCAGGCGGGATGCCGCAGCCTGTGTCTTTAATGATGATCTCTAGCTTTCGGGCATGTGTCTCGGGCGCTTTTTGAATACCTGGCTGTACAGCAGGCCCGGTGCCCAGCAAAATGGGCTTCTGGATGCGCACGTGTATCTCGACACCGCCTGAGTTCGTGAACTTGATGGCGTTATGAACCAGGTTGTGCAAGATCTGAAGCATCTTGACTCGGTCGCAAACCAGATGGCCAGGGACGTCTGCGTCGGTGTGATAACGAAGGAATATCCCTTTGTTGTCCGCACTCTGCTGATGGGCATTGACGACCTCGCGCAGAATGGCTTGCAGGTTTTCCCGCTTGAGGGTCAGATTGAGCTCGCCTTTTTCAATACGGTTCAAAGCCAGCAGAGAATTCACCAGTGACAGCAGATGAGTACCACTTTCCTGGATATAGCGTGAGAAGGCCGCTTTCTCTGGGTCCGATTCCTTGATTTCCAGTAGTTCTGCATAGCCTAAGATGCCGTTGATCGGTGTGCGCAGCTCATGAGAGACGTTGGATAGAAACTCTGTCTTGGCTTTGTTGGCGTTGATGGCCGCTTGCTGGCTATCGCGCAGTTTCTCGAAAAACTGCCCGATAGCGAAGGCGAAGCCGTAAATGATCAAAGAAATCAGCGTTGCCAGTAGGTATACCTGGTCACGCATTTCGTAGTAGGGTTTGAGCTCCTGATCCAGATTGACGCCGACAGCGACAAATAAAGGCATATTGTCGAGCTTTTGATAAGACCAGAGCCGGGTCACGTCATCGAGCGGGCTGTGGCTCTCAAAAACACCGGCACCAGTTTTGTCGGACGAAATGCGCTGAAACACAGGCGAATCAGGTACATCGACCCCGATAGACTGGCCGGCGTCGGTGCGACGCACCAGAAGCAGCCCATCATCGCGTGCCAGGCTGATCACACTTTGTGGGCTCAGTCCCAGAGAGCCGTAGACATCTGTGAAGTAATAGGGGTCCATCGAAACCACCACCACACCACCGAATCCGCCATTGGGTGCATTGATTCGGCGGGTAAACTGGATTGACGCCTTGCCAGATACCCGACCGACGACGGGTCGACCAGCAAACAACTTGTTTGAGTCCCCGTTGAAGTGAACTTTGATGTGCTCCCTGTCTGATAAATTCACACGCTCAAAAGGACGGCTTGAAATCGCGACATCAGCATTCTCGTCTACAACAGTAAAGAGTGTGAAAATATCTTCAGTCAGCGCTTTTTCCCGGATGAGCTGGTTAATGTCCAGAGAGGAGCCTTCCCGTCGATATTCGCGAATGATGAGAACAGCGGCCTGATCTGCGAGCTGGATGGTTCTGGTGGCGTGGGCATGCAGGGAGCGCGTTACGGAAACCAGGTTTCTTTCTGTCATCTGCAAATGCATATCCCGTGCAAGATGCAGTTGATAGAGAGTGATGGTCCATAGCCCGATGGTGAGGACCGTCGCAAACAGATAGGCGATGAGCTTTGTTTGCGAGAATCTGACTTTGCTGCGCTTCATGAGGCATCCAGAATGCTGCTGCCAGGGGGTTCGCCGATTTTTCTGGAGATACTGCGTCTTTCCTGTGCGGCACAACATGCCATCAGATAGCCATGGAGTTCGTCAAAATTGATCGGTTTTGCCATGTAGACGACACCAGGCACCAGACCACCGCGTTTCTCAATATCGCTCATTCGCAGATTGGTCAGGACAGCGATGTGAGCCAGATCAAGCTCAGGGCGACTGGTGATGGTGCGCAAGATCTCGAAGCCATCGAGATCTGGCATGACCAGGTCCAGCAAAAAAACATCGGGACGATGCAACGCGACTTCGATTAACGCCTCGTAACCATTGCTGCAGAACTTAACCATGGCTGGCAAGTTCCATGACGCGAGTCTGTGTTCGTACAACGTGCGTTGAAGTGGCTCATCCTCCAGAATCAGAATGCGAGAGCGCCGCTCACTGCGGCTGATCACCGTATTGGGATGCTTTGGGCCAGACGATTGACCGTTGATGTATTGCTGTACCGAGTCGGCAAGGATGCGGCGATGACCGCCAGCGGTTTTCCAGGCCGACAGGGTGCCGGACTCGACGAGCTGTTGAACAGTCGACACCGATACGCCTAGTCTGTTGGCCGCCTGTTGGGAGGTGAGGACTTGCGCGATTGCAGCAGGCGGTTCCGGGGTTCGAGACATATTAAAAGTAATAAATGTGATTAAAACAAAAATAATTGCTGAATTTGATAAAATTGATTGTAATGGTTATTTCTTGTCAGCGAGCAACTTTCGCTCTGCGCAGCACCGTCATCATGCAATGACATCGGGTGGGGTGTATCAAACCTGCAACGCTCGTCAGGCGGGAGCACCGGGGAGTGACTGTATCAAAGCACCACGCAAAAGCACCGTGCGGTGGCAGAGACCAGGACTTCAGGCCGACCCCGCGGTGAGGGGCAGTTTTTGGGCCCCAAAGAAAAAGGCCCGGTGTACCGGGCCTTCGCTGTCATTCGGTTGCGACTTTAACAGGGTGCGTACGCTGATCAGCGCCGGGTAATGACAGCATCAAGGCAAACGGCCCCTTGCCTGCGAACCAGAAACGGGTTGACGTCAATGCTGTCGATCGATTCACGGTAGTTGGCCGCGATGTCGGACAGACTGATCAAGGCACTGACCAGGGCAGGTACGTCCATCGCAGGCTGCCCGCGCCAGCCCTTGAGCAGTGCACTGCCGCGAACTTTGTCGATGAGTTGAGTGGCTTCCTTTTGGTTCAGAGGGGCGGAGGCGAACGCCACATCGCGAAATAATTCAACGGAAATGCCGCCGAGTCCGAACATCACCATCGGTCCGAAGATCGGGTCCGTTGTTGTGCCAAGAATGGTTTCCACGCCATGACCTGCCATGGGCGAGACC
>CAZBIN010000223.1:320-4976 GCA_964491995.1 uncultured Orrella sp. | reverse complement strand
AGGATTTCAGAGTGAAAGCTATGGTTAGTGAAGTTCATCCTATTTCAGCTAAAATCGGGAAAAAAGAAGGATTGAAATTTGATCAGCGTTACTTCGTTTTTGAGAACCGCGAAAGAAACAATGGTGAGTCACCGCGCGAACTATTCATTCATGGTAAGACGCGCTTCAATAATGACGAATGGCTTGGGTTCTGCGATGCGGTGGGGCAACAAACAAAGGTTGTGGGTGTTAGAATTCAGTATTCTGACGACTTTCGATTGTTTCGACCGGGCAGAACACCAGTTCTTCGTGGCACAACATTGATACATGACAGAAAAACAGGATACCTCTGGACGAGCGGGTTTGTGCCTCGCATGCAGACTTATCCCGGCAGAGAAGTGCCTCGTCCTCTGAGAGTGGAAATATCACAGGGTGACGCCGATATTAACCTTGTACTATGCGACATTCTGAAACTAACAAAAGTAAACTATAACTCGTGCCGATTTGCAGATGGTCTTCCGGTAACATTGCGTTTTGCAAATGCCATAGGAGAGATCCTGACCTGTGGTCCATTAAAGGCACTTCCGCCGCTGCCTTTTCGTCATTATATTTAGCTCTATGCGGAATGGACTCGAGTCTAATCGAAAATCAATGTGTAATGATCCCCCTACAAGCTGACCACATATAGACCTCTCTTTCTACCTATATAAACCTTAAATAGGTGTCGGTATCGGCGGTTTTCTGGAAACAGAGAATCGCCTTTTTGTTTTCTGGCACCGGAAAGGAAACGATGGAGAGGTTACTACGGGTGTATTTGTGTGGAGTCAATCGCCCTATGCCCATGATCCGACTTAAGGGCAGATGGCTGTTGAACTCTGGATTCTCTTGGGGAGACAGAATCCGGGTGTTGGTTGGGAACGGGCGGATAACGATACGGAAGATTCAAGCCGAGAACAGGACCGGGGGGTAGGGGCATGTTCAGGCGCATCTACACAGTCAGCTATGACCCGTCCAGCAAGTCGGTTAACAAGTATGGGAAGCGTGGGGTCCCTTGTATCCGATTTAGTGGAGCGTGGCTGATGAAGAAAGCGGGGTTGAAAGTTGGCGACAAGATCCAGGTCCTGGTGGACACGGGAAAGATCGCCATATTGAAAATCTACAAAGGAGAAAACGACAATGAAGCTACCCATAATACCTAGACCGCCATGGATAGGCTGGGGTTTTGTATTTAACATTCTGATGTCTGTGGTGCAGTTGTCAACGCTGTGCCTCGAATGGAAGGAAGTTAAGGGACGGCGACGAAAGAAGCGCAGACGGAGAAAATGAATATGGCAGGGAAGACAAGGAAGGGCACCTCAAGCCAATGGGCGTGGGATTTGGTCAAAACCATTGGTGAGGTTGTAACGCTCGTCGCTAAGTTCTTCCTTCGCCAATAACGACGGCAACAGATTAATGAACAGAAGGGACTCTTAAAGTAGGAGCATGGGATATAACCAAAGCACCGGATTATATTGGATGAAATGACCCAAAATAATTGGGGAATCAGGTTTATGTTCCAACACCGGAGGGCAAGGATGATTAGGGCGTATGTCCGCGTCTCGACTGAGCGGCAGGATGCAGAGATCCAACGGTACTCGATATTGAAGTGGGCCGACGAGCTAAAGGTGACAATCGGGCAGTGGGTGGTGGAAACGATCTCTGGCAAAACCAATCACAAGAACAGGCAGTTCGGAGACATGCTGGCTTCTTGTATGGAGGGCGATACCATCGTAGCTACCGAACTGTCCCGCATCGGAAGATCCTATCTGGATGTGATGTCAGTGCTGAAAGAGTGCGTGGATCGGAAGATCAAGGTCTATACGATCAAAGAGAAGTACGAGCTTTCAGACAACGATATTCATTCGGCGGCGATCAGCTTTGCCGTGTCCATTTCAAGTCAGATTGAACGCCAAATGCTTTCAAGTCGAGTCAGGGAAGCCCTGGCCAGAAAGAAGGCAATGGGTGTTCAACTTGGCCGTCCCAAGGGGAGCATCGGCAAGAGCAAGTTGGATGGTCATGAGAAGGTTATTCAGGAGTTGCTTAGCAAGGGTGTGAGCAAGGCCTCGATCTGCAAGATCATTGGCCCCGTTCATCCCGGCACCCTGGATTCATTTCTCGTAACCAGAAAACTGAAGCCAAAGGAGGTGAAGAAGGAATGCCCAAGACCAACGTAAAAGTTCGGTTAATTGGGGAAGATGGAAACTGTTTCGCGATACTCGGTCGGGTGAAGAATGCGCTTATCACGGCCGGGTATTCCGATATGGCTAAGCAATATGTCGAAGAAGCCACAAGCGGCGACTATGACAATCTGCTTAGGGTGACGATGGAGTATGTAGAAGTCGATTAGAAGCAAACCAGTAGAGCGAAGCGATCCGTAGATTGGCCAGTGTTGGCTGACTACGGATTTTTCATTTCTACGTTAGGAGAAAGAAACATGACAGCGAAGAAGAGAACCGATGAAGAACAGACGACGGAAATCAACACCGATCCGTTCGCCTATGACATGAGCAAAGTGACCGAGGGCTTTTCCTTGGGAGCCCTGCTCGCGAACTTCAAGGACAAGAGCGGGGAATCTGCTCAGCGGAAGTTCAGCATTGGGGAGCGGATCGCCAATGCCTACATGAATATCGCCCGTATCCAAGCCATGATCGCCAATCTGGAAATCAAGGCGCAGACGGAATCGGGGCAGGTGTTCGTGAATCAAGTGGTGAAGCCCATCGTGGAAGAGATGCGGAACATCTTCCCCAATGCCAAGGTGGATGTCTTTGGGCCGTTCGGTCTGAGCGGTCAGGCAACCATCACGGTCGGCAGGAAGGTGGAGGGACAAGCTGCAAAGGGGAAGGCTTCGGATTCCCGGTCCATTACCCTGGTTCCGGCCAACGAGGAGGTCGCCATCCGTGACTATTCCCGGTCCTCGGATCAGTATGCACCTGGGAGTCCGGAGTATCTGTCCGGGTTGAACCATCCGACTGTCTCGGTGCCCCCTGAAAGCGCCTTGGAGTTCATCGTCAACTGGCTGATGAAGTAGCCAACAATCAAAGCCAAGGGGCCTGGTGGAACCTTATAGGGACCACCAGGCCCTTTTCTGTGGAGGATATGCAATGGTATCAATCAGTCGAGATTACCCAGGGGATGCGCAGCGTCAGCGGCATATAGACTTTGTGAACGCGAACTGGTGCCTGCTGGCAAGGGAATCCTTCCGGCGGTTTCTCGTAGATGGTCCTGGGGTTTTGGTAGTACAGGAATCCGACTTCATAGGGCTGCCTAAAGGCGTCTTGGTTTGCTTCCAGATGGGCTATATCACTGAGACCTCGCTTGGCTTTGAGGATGTCCTTGGGGCTAAGGAAAGGGGCTGGGTGAGGGATTACGATCCGGCAATCACACTGTTGGTCGGCTTTGCCAGAACAGACGGTGGCTTTTCGAGCTATCGCCTAAACTCGGTTACGCCAAGTAAAACCCCGAAGGCTTTGTATGAAGGGCAATAGGTGGATTCCAAGGGGCTCCCCGTTCAGCGACCATGAGGTTGGCTGAACGGGGAGCGTTTATTGGGAACTGGCTTGCTCTCAAATGGGTTTTGTTGCCATGTGTTTTTGCCATCGCGCATGTTCCCCCGAAAGGCTTGACATGAATAATGGGGGGGTGTATCAGTGCCACCATCCTAAATAAAGGATTCGGTTGTGGCCTTCGGGCCGGTCGGTCGTTGCTCATATATCTTGGAGCAAAGCACGTACCAGACAAGCCGACATCCTGCCCGGCTCCGATCCGACATCAAAATATCAGTAAATGCTGGCCGAAGATAAAGTAGGCTGCACCCCCCTGACCCGTCCGAAAAACTAAGCGATGGCATCAGGGGTTCCCCCAACCGGGAGAAAACTGTGAATGATGAAGAAGAAAGTTCGGAAGCGGGCTCACAAGCGGACAAACGGAGCAATCACGACAAGTCCGGTTTTTCAATTCGAGGAAACGGACGAGATCCGGATTCGGCGTGATGCCGACCTCGACCATGAAAACCTGATGCATTCATGCCTCGTCGGTGAAGATGATGGGGCCGTGATCGCCATTATTGGCGAAAAGTCCGATCCCGTCATGCGGATTCAGGCGTTCGACAAGGTCAAACAGATCCTCGAACGTCTGGCAGAAGAGCGCAGCAAGTACTAGGAGTGAGCAAGGAGGAGTTCCCGTCCATCGGCTATGGAGTCGCTGGACGGGGCTCCTGTCCAGTAAAAGGCGATAGCTGACAACATTTCACGAATGTTATTGCCCCTTGATTTGACATGGAACACTAAGCGATATAAATTCGAAAAATCAAATATCCGACGTCGGTTCTGTCTTGAACAGCGGCGGTTCTCTCGTGTGGAGCGCAACGGGAAGCATGCCGAACGACGACGAAAATGCTCACCCCCCTAGATAAGGGGTTTTGGTAGTAGCCGTGAGGCTGGCCGGTTGTCGCTGCAGGAGCACGCGAGACAATCGGCAACCAAAATCCCATAGTGCTTCTCCCCTCGACAGTACAACCGAAACAAAGGCAGCCTAGGCGAATAATGCCCACCTGCCGACTCGAGGCCGACTAACAAAACGACGACCTCGGGACAATGCCCAACAGTTGATCCCAGTAGTTACGTAATGCGGCAAAAGCGC
>CAZBIN010000223.1:0-310 GCA_964491995.1 uncultured Orrella sp. | reverse complement strand
GGAGATAGAATGAAGAAAGCAAAGAGGACGAAACGGGTTAGCATAAAATCTAATCCGGATCTGGTTGATCAAGTTGCGGAAGCAGCGAGCAAGTCGCTACAGCAAGATGGAATTCGGGCTTGGACGCCGTGGGCCATGGGCTACGACTGTGCGGATGACGCATTGGTCAATTTTAGTGAGCGAGTGGACCGCAATATCTCGCATCTGGCCGACGAGGGAGACGCAACTTTCCCTCCAAGGGCGGCCGCGCTGATTGGAGAGCTCCTCGACGATGGACAGAACTACGGGATGACCGCGTTTCTTCGGCGTC
>CAZBIN010000222.1:0-5028 GCA_964491995.1 uncultured Orrella sp. | reverse complement strand
GGTCATCCGCGTTCATTACTGCCCCCTGGCTTTGACAGGAAACAGTCCCTGCGGTCGCACCGCCAGCACCACTGCCATCAGCAAATAGACCAGCATGGACGCAAGTGCTGGACCCACCGCAGTTGCAATAGCCGGATCAAAGACAATACGTAGCCAGACAGGGATGAATACTCTACCCAGCGTATCGACCAGCCCCACAATCAGTGCGCCAAAGAATGCGCCACGAATCGAGCCGATCCCGCCGATGACAATCACCACCAGTGTGAGAATCAGGATCGACTCACCCATTCCGGACTCAATCGAAAGAATCGGCCCAACCAGAGCACCGGCAAGGCCGGCAAGCCCTGCACCTAGCGCAAACACAAACCGGTTAAGCCAGCCAATGTTGACACCCAGCGCAGAAACCATCTCGCGGTTGCTGGCGCCTGCCCGAATCAGCATACCGACTCGAGTACGCTCAATCAGAAGGTACAGACCCAGCGCCACCAGCAAACCCGCACCAATGATGAGCAGTCGATAAGCCGGGTACATGAAACCAGCAAAATCGACAGCACCAGACAGACTCTCAGGGGTTTCCATGTAAACAGGTGCACTTCCCCAGATCACTCGCACCAGTTCATTGCAAAACAGCACAATACCGAATGTCGCGAGAACCTGCTCCAGATGGGATCGGAGATGCAACCGGTGCAGTCCGGCAAGATCGACAAGCAGTCCCAGCAAAAAAACCAGTGCCGCGGAACACGCGATCGCCAAGACAAAAGATCCCGTGTGCGAGGCAATGCTGGCCGCAAAGTAAGCACCAAACATGTACAGCGAACCATGAGCCAGATTCACAAAGCTCATGATCCCGAAGACAAGCGTCAACCCGGCCGCCATCAGAAACAGCAACACGCCAAACTGCAGGCCGTTAAGAGCCTGCCCGAAAAAAAGATTGAAAGTCACTGACAATCAGATCAGAGCGGACAATCTTTGAGGTAAGAATCAGAATGTGCTGGCAAAGTCTGCTGCAAGGTCCGATGCGAGACCCGGCCCTGACTGTCGTTGGCAACCTCGAACACAAACATATCAAGGACCGGGAAACCATTCTTGTTAAATTTGAAGTTACCCCGCACAGAGTTGAAATCTGCCTCACGCAAGGCCGCTTTCAAAGCTGCCTTGTCCTTGGCATTTCCACCCGTCTTGGCAAGCGCACTGTTGATCAGCATGGCGCCGTCATAGGCCTGGGCAGCATACTGTGATGGAATGCGTCCAAACTTCTTCTCAAAGGCTTCAACAAACTTCTTGTTGGCCGCGTTGCTGAAGTCGGGGCCCCAGAAAGAGCCCGAGATCGCACCCAAGGCTGTCTCCTTGAGCGCTGGCAGTGTGGAACCGTCAAAGCTTGACACTGACAGCAGAGGAACTTTGCCGAGCAAGCCGGCCTGACGGAACTGCTTGATGAAGTTGATACCCATACCACCTGGGTAAAAAACGTAAACCGCATCGGGTGCTGCTGCCTGAAGCTGTGCGATTTCAGCTGAATAATCAGGCTGGTTTACGCGGGTATAAACCTCACCGGCGATATTCCCCTTGAAAAAACGTTTGAAACCACCGACAGCATCACGCCCTGCCTGATAGTTAGGTGCCATGACATAGACATTCTTGTAACCCTTGTCCGTGGCATATTTACCAACGCCCTCGGCTTGCTGGTCGTTCTGGTATGAGGCAAAGAAAAAATTCGGCGCACAACGCTCTCCAGCCAGAGGCGCAGGACCTGCGTTCATCCCGACAAATATCGTATCCGAATCAGCCAGCGGCTTCGCAATGGCCATCATCACATTGGAAAACGTGATGCCGCCTACGATATCGACCTGATCGCGCTCAATAAAACGGTTAACAGTCTGCACCGCCAGATCAGGCTTTAACTGATCATCTTCGCGGATCACCTCGACCGCAGCGCCACCAAGCTTGCCACCCGAATGTTCGATACCAAGCATGAACCCGTCATACATATCCTGACCCAGCGCGGCCGCAGGCCCTGAAAGCGTCGCCATGAAACCAATTTTCACTGGCGCCTGCTGAGCCGTCGCCCACATCGGTGCCGCAACCAGCAGCAGCGCACCCATCGATCGTCTGAACTGTGATTTCATTTTATTGATTCCGTTTAAATTGACAAGCTTCTCACGCCTGAGCGATGCAAGACAGCGCCAGAGATGCACATCTGGATCGGCAGTTTCTGGTCAGCAAACAAGCGAAGCTTTTGTAACTATATGTTGTTTGAGAATATATAGGAAAACACAGCCTGACGTGAGATGTCAGCCTGCGCAAGGACAAGGCTTGCTGAGGCTGATCAAACTCAAAACAAGCATACGCAAGACAGCGACTATGTCGTTGATGAACGACAAATGAACATCATGCAATCTCTGCATGTGTTCGCCGCATCTGGGTCGCCACAGGCCATTTTCGACTCACACCCCCGTAAATCCTCTTAAACCTCAAGATGCTTCAGTTCAATGCCAATATGAGCGTGCATCATGAAGAAGCAATGTCTGGAGGTGCGAATAGCTTGTTCGTTTGATGTTACCTAAATATACTTTTCATCGTAAATTGCCACAAAATCACTTTCAAGCGATATCCCAAAGCTCGCAAGGCCCAAAGGCTCACTGCGCGGGGGCGGCTGCATTCGGATCTACACAACCCGAGTTTCAAGAGCGCATCGATGCGCACACGCCTGGGATGGGCGTGGCGGCGAGGCTCAGACCGTTGACGCAGCAGAGCGCCAAGTCAATGTCAGTGATCCCGGAAACCCCCGCTACAACGGCACAAGGAGTTTTGCAGTGAGAGAGTTCATAGCCTTCTACGATCCACGCGTACAGCTCCACAGTCCGCAGACTTACCTGTCGCGCGGCAAAATGAGAACGCCACAGGAACTGCCCATCCGCACCGAAATGCTTTTAAAAGGTGCGGTCAGCAGTGGGCTGGAACTGGCCGCCCCACAAGACTTCGGACTTGAGCCACTGCTTGCGGTACATGACACAAACTATCTGAAATTTCTTCAGACAGCGCACGAGCAATGGACGGCTCTGGGACCAGACTGGGGTGAAGAAGTCATTTCCAACATTTACGTACGTCACCCCAATAATCAACGTAATATCCTGGCGATGGCGGCGGCTTATCTGGCAGATGGCAGCTGTCCGATCGGACAACACACGTGGACCGCTTCCTACTGGGCCGCGCAATGTGCCATTGCTGCTGCCCATCGGGTTCTCGAAGGTGACCGAGTGGCCTACGCGCTGTGCCGTCCACCCGGCCATCACGCCAGACGCGACGCGGCTGGTGGCTTTTGCTATATCAACAACGCTGCTGCGGCTGCTGAATTCCTTGCTCGTGGTGGCAAGCGTGTCGCTGTAATGGACACCGATGTGCATCACGGACAGGGTATTCAGGAGATCTTCTACAACCGCGATGACGTGCTCTACGTCTCGATACACGCCGATCCCACCAACTTTTACCCTGTCGTAGCGGGATACGCTGACGAACGTGGGGCAGGTCGAGGATACGGGTTCAACCTCAATTTGCCCATGCCACACGGCTCCAGTGAGTCTGTCTTCTTTGAGAAGCTGGATCTGGCTTTACAAGCCGTGCGGGATTTCAAACCTGACTATCTGGTGCACTCGCTGGGTTTTGATATTTACGAACAAGACCCTCAGTCGAAGGTCTCTGTGACCACTGACGGGTTCAGACGCCTGGGATCCAGTATCGAGCAATTGGGTCTACCCACCGTGATTGTTCAGGAAGGTGGCTATCACTATGACAGTCTGGCTGACAATCTGATTGCGTTTTGTAATGGATTTGTGGGGAGTATGCGAAAGCGTTGATCCATTTCAGTCCCAACAACAGAGTCACATGGCTCCAGGCATCGCTGATGATCGTGTCATTAGCGATATCTTGGTAAATCCGGCATTCCGTACCTTGACAATCACATCTGCCAGATAGGCATAGCGGGCGTTTTCATCGCTCCAGATCCTAACAACAGGCACAGAGTCTTTGGCTGCTGATGCAGCAAGCAAGGTCGAAAGAGACGCATCATCAAGCACCGTCCCATCCTCGGCGAGCAGCACACCATCATCTCGCAAGCTCAGATTCAGTGAGTCAACAGGTTCCTGCTGTGCGAGTGCAGCGGTTCGCGGCAAACTCACCAGCACAGACTGCGCGGCCATCGGAGCTGCGAGAATAAAAAGCACCAGCAGGACCAGCACGATATCGATCAGAGGAACCATATTGATTTCAGACATTGCCTGATCACGACCTCTGACAGAGGACTGAAATGAACCAAAAGCCATCCTAATGCACTCCCATCCTAGTGCTGCGTCCTTGCAACCACATCAATCTGCTGGGCTTTAGCGGTCAGGCCAACCGTTTGTCCAGTTGTCAGAAACACAAACAACTCATGCGCGAAGGCATCCAGACGCCCCAGCACAACACGATTTATACGAACAAGGGTGTTGTAGGCCAGAACAGCTGGAATGGCGACTGCCAGACCTAGACCCGTCATGATGAGCGCCTCACCGACAGGTCCTGCCAGCTGGGTAAAGTTGGCACCATCCTCTGATGCGATCGTCATCAATGCGTGATACACACCCCAGACGGTGCCAAACAGCCCCACAAAAGGAGCGGTAGCGCCAATGGTGGCAAGCACAGTCAGGCCATTCTCGAAGTTTGAAGTTTCCTCATCGATCACCTTGCGCATACTACGGGTCACGAAGTCCCCCGTAGAGCCGACTTCCTCCAGACGGGTTGCACCATACTGAACGTGATGGTTGCGTGCATGAATTGCGTGAATGGTCAGATGAGCAAACGGATCTCGAACGCCATGTGCGATCAGCTCGTTTTCGACCAATTCCAATGATGTCGCATTCCAGAAAGTCGTGAGGAAAACATTCGAGAATCGGTTGACACGCCACAAAAAGACGCCCTTGGCAATAATCAGATACCACGTCATGCAAGACATGATGAGCAGCATCACAAAAAGTGACTTGCTGATTGCGTCGG
>CAZBIN010000221.1:0-5033 GCA_964491995.1 uncultured Orrella sp. | reverse complement strand
GTAGTTTGCGCGGCCTTTAAGAATCGCTGTAGCACCACCGAGACCAAGCGCCCTGCGTATCTGCGGCAAGTCTTTCAAATAGAGCTGATCCTGCAAGGTGCGCGTACCCGTGGACACTAGCACCTTCTGAGCGCGCAGAAGCGCTGGAACGAGGTATGCCCACGTCTTGCCGATACCTGTACCCGCCTCGGCGACGAGGATGTCTCCCGATTCAATGGTCTGAGAAATCTCGCTCGCAAGCTCTATCTGTGACTGTCTGACCCTGTAGCCCGATAGCTGGGCCTGCAAGATACCCTGCGCCCCGAAGATCTCATCCAGCGTCATCAGCTCGCAAGCTCGCCCAGGGCCTGCCGCGTCGATTCAATGGCCTCATCACGCTGCGCCAGATCATCACATATCAGACCTTCGGCCACGATCTGCTCAAAAATCAGCACTGCGTATGAACGGTCACTGGTCGCACTCACTGCCACATTGTCAGATCGATCGACCAGCTGACGCATGACAACGCCCACCTGCTTTGGGTCACTGTGTGGTGTTGAAACGGCAAGCTCCCTGCCCTTTGCGCAGACCAGCTTGAAGCGGAACTGCCCCTGTTCATCGCGATAGGTCACGAGACGCGCGGTTTTCTTGCGCTTGACCTGCTTTTGCGGATCCTTTGGAGCACTGTTTCGCAATCCAACCGCCTGCCGCAGACGTCCCACGAACGGCGTTGCAATCGCGCGTGCCTTGCGTGCACCGAGCGCCAGAATATCCTCGATATCATCGGGTCTGGCCATCAGGCGGTCGTAAGTCTCACGCATCGGAGCAAGCTCCTGCTCAATGGTGTAGATCAGGCGCTGCTTGGCATCACCCCAAGCCATTCCATCCGCCAGATCAGCCACAAATGCATTGACCGCTTCCGGGCTGGCAAAGGCTTTGAAGATAGGTAGCAGATGGCTGCTGCTGGCATCCTTGGGTTCGCCCGGCTGGCGAGAGTCCGTCACGATCCGCGCCACTGCTGATGCAAGCGACTTGGGACCTCCCTCAAACAAAGGAATCGTGTTGTTATAACTCTTGGACATCTTGCGCCCGTCCAGTCCGGGCAGAGTTGCAACCTCATCGTCGACCACCGCCTCCGGTAGCACGAACCAGGGTTCAATGCCTCCGTAGATATGATTAAACCGCTGGGCGATGTCTCGGGCCATCTCGAGATGCTGCACCTGATCACGCCCCACTGGCACCTTGTGCGCATTGAAGATCAGAATGTCTGCGGCCATCAGAATGGGATATGAAAACAGTCCCATGGTGACGCCATCATCGTCCTCCAACCCCTGGGCACGATTCTGATCGACCGAAGCCTTGTAGGCATGCGCACGATTCATCAGACCCTTGGCGGTGACGCAAGTCAGCATCCAGCAAAGCTCTGGGGTCTCCACAATGTCTGACTGTCGATAGAAAACCACCCGATCAGGATCGAGTCCTGCTGCGAGCCAAGTCGCAGCAATCTCGATGCGCGACCTGGCAATGCGCTCCGGATCCTCGCACTTGATCAGTGCGTGGTAGTCAGCCAGAAAAAAGAACGCTTCGTTATTGGGGTCTTGACTCGCCCGAATGGCCGGTCGAATCGCTCCTACATAGTTACCCAGATGGGGAGTACCCGTGGTCGTGATGCCAGTCAGAACGCGTGTTTTCATGATGGTATTTAAGAAAGGGATAACTTACAGGGCCACAGTTGCACGTCGCTCGGACTCAAGGTACTCGCGCGATTGCATCTCAAGGATGCGTGAGACAGTGCGATGGAACTCGTTGGCCATAGGACCCTCAGTGTACAGTTGCTCGGGCTCACATTGGGCCGACATGACAAGTTTGACCTTGTGGTCATAGAGCACATCAATCAGCCAGGTAAACCGTCTGGCTTCTGATGCCTGACGCACTGTCATCCTGGGCACATCTGACAGAATGATCGCGTGATAACGATTGGCCAGTTCGAGGTAATCGTTTTGTGATCGTGGTCCGCCACACAGCGTGGCAAAATCAAACCAGATCACGCTGCCGGAACGTGCGACTGACCGGAGCTTTCGGTTCTCTACTGTGACCACAGGATCCATCGGTGGCGTATCGGAGAGCGCATCAAATGCCGTCTGCAATGCGTCATGAGCCTTCTGGTCTACCGGGGTGTGATAGCACTGCACCTGCTCAAGCGCGCGACGCCGGTAGTCTATGCCACTGTCGACATTGAGAACGTCCATACGCTGATAGATCAACTCAATGGCGGGCAATATCCGGTCACGATGTAAGCCATCCGGATAGAGCGTCCTAGGCTCGTAATTCGAGGTCATGACAAACGAGGTTCCTCGCTCGAACAGACCAAACAGCAACTTGTACAGAATCATGGCATCGGCCACGTCAGAGACATGAAACTCATCAAAGCAGATCAGTCGATAGCGACCTGCCAGGCGCCTGGCGATCTCATCGAGCGGATCTTGCTGTCCTTTGACCTGCTCAAGTTCCTTGTGCACTCCGCGCATGAACTCATGAAAATGCAGCCGCGTCTTCCTGACCACAGGCACGTTGGCGTAAAAAGCATCCATCAAAAAACTTTTGCCTCGACCTACACCCCCCCAGAGATAAACACCTCGTGGAACGGCAGGCCGACTGAGCAGGCGCTTGATACTGTTAGAACGTTTGCGTCGAAAATCGACCCAGTCTTCATAGAACTGCTGCAACCGCTGGACGGCCGCTCGTTGGGCTGCGTCGGATTTGAAGCCTCGCTCACTGAGCGCTGACTCATAGTATTGGGTGACGTTCATCGATTCAAAAAATGATAAAGGCACCGGTGCAGGTGCCCTTGTTTTAAATCAGGAAAGCAGTCATCCCGTACGGGATGACTGCTCTATCTGGCTCAGAAGTTCAAAGCGCGCTTGTCAACGGCCAGAGCGGCTTCTTTCATCGCTTCGGAGAGAGTCGGATGTGCATGGCAAATCCGACCGATATCTTCGGCAGCGCCGCGGAATTCCATGATCGTAACAGCCTCGGCGATCAACTCGGAGGCCATCGGCCCGATTACATGCACACCAAGAACCTCGTCGGTACTGGCATCGGCCAGAACCTTGACAAATCCTGTGGTGTCACCAAGCGCACGGGCCCGTCCGTTTGCCAGAAACGGAAAACTGCCACTGCGATACGCACGACCATCAGCCTTGAGTTGCTGCTCTGTCTTGCCCACCCAGGCAATTTCCGGGGAGGTATAAATTACCCAGGGAATCGTGTCGAAGTTGACGTGACCATGCTGACCCGCGATTCTCTCAGCCACTGCGACGCCCTCTTCCTCTGCTTTGTGAGCCAGCATCGGACCACGCACCACATCACCCACTGCCCAGACATTAGGAAGATTGGTGCGGCACTGTTCGTCGACCGCCACAAAACCACGCTCATCCAGTTTGAGGTCCACTTTGCCAGCCTCAAGCCCTGCGGTGAACGGCACACGACCAATCGAAACGATCAGCTTGTCAACCACAAGCTTTTGTTCTTTGCCGGTCGAATCCGTCCAAGGCACGGTCACCTGACGCGCCGTTTTGGAGATTTCGCCAATCTTGACACCGGTGTGAATGTTCAGGCCCTGCTTGGTGAAAACCTTCAAGGCCTCCTTCGCAACCTGCTGATCGACCGCCGCGAGGAAGTCGGGCATTGCTTCAAGAACGGTGACTTCCGCACCCAGACGACGCCATACGCTGCCCATTTCGAGTCCGATGACGCCTGCACCAATCACGCCAAGACGCTTGGGTACCGCTCCGATACGCAAGGCTCCATCATTGGAGAGAACCTGTTTTTCATCAAATGGCAGACCGGGCAAATTGCGAGCCGCACTACCTGTGGCCACAACCACGTGACGACCCACCAGATCCGCTGAAGACTTGCCGCTGACCTTGACTTTCCAGCCATCAGCGTCCTGACCGTCAAAAGCACCGAATCCATGAAAAAACTGCACCTTGTTTTTCTTGAACAGATACAGAATGCCGTCGTTGTTTTGCTTGACAACGGTATCTTTGCGCCCGATCAGCTTGTCAAGCTTGAGCGAGACATCCTTGACCTCGATACCATGGTCGCCGTAATGATGCAGAACCTGCTCGTAGTTCTCGGAAGACTGCAAAAGCGCTTTCGAAGGAATGCAGCCCGTGTTGGTGCAAGTACCGCCTGGCGCTGGGCCACCACTTGCGTTTTCCCAGGCATCCACACACGCAACCGACAGACCGAGCTGGGCAGCGCGGATAGCCGCAATGTAGCCTCCGGGTCCTGCACCAATCACTACCAGATCAAATTTATTAGACATGAGTCATCCGTTCAGATATCGAGCAACAAGCGCTGCGGATCTTCGAGCGCCTCCTTGATGGCCACCAGACCCAGCACTGCCTCACGACCGTCGATGATGCGATGGTCGTAGGACATGGCAAGGTAGTTCATTGGACGGATCACGATCTGTCCTTTCTCGACCACTGCACGCTCTTTAGTCGCATGAACACCCAAGATCGCAGACTGTGGCGGGTTGATAATGGGTGTCGAGAGCATGGATCCAAACACACCACCGTTAGAAATAGAGAACGTTCCACCGGTCATCTCTTCCATGCTCAGTTTGCCCTCGGAGGCGCGGCGCCCAAAGTCGGCAATCGCTTTCTCAATGTCAGCAATCGACATCTGGTCAACGTCACGCAGAATCGGCACCACTAAACCGCGTGGGCTGCCAACCGCAATACCAATGTCAAAGTAACCGTGATAAATGATGTCTTTTCCATCAACTGATGCGTTGATGACAGGGTAGCGCTTGAGCGCCGCCACGGCAGCCTTGACAAAGAACGACATGAAACCGAGCTTGACGCCGTGTTCTTTCTCGAACTTGTCTTTGTACTGGTTGCGCAGATCGATCACTGCCTGCATATTGACCTCATTGAAGGTCGTCAGAATGGCATTTTCCTGCTGCGACTGCAAGAGACGCTCTGCGATCCTGGCGCGCAAACGGCTCATCGGAACACGTTGTTCAGGACGACCATCAAGCGAAC
>CAZBIN010000220.1:4370-5140 GCA_964491995.1 uncultured Orrella sp. | reverse complement strand
AGATGGTTGAGACTCTACAAGGAATCATCGGACTTCAGTCCGGTGAGGAGGTCAACATGCACGAGGAATATGAAACCGTCGTCATCAACGCACTGGGCCCTCAAAAGCCTGTGGCCCGCGAACCCGGCCGTGCGACCGACCTGGCCAACCACCGCAGCCACGCCCCCCCAACGGAGAACAGACTTGCAGCCTCTGAATCAGCTTGACCCATCGATTGCCGGCAGAATTGACACCGTCCTGTGCGACATTGATGATACCGTGACCACTGAAGGCATGCTGACGGCCAGAGCCTATCAGGCAATGGAAGACCTCGACTGTGCGGGCATCAGAATCATCCCCATCACGGGCCGCCCGGCAGGGTGGTGTGATCACATTGCACGCATGTGGCCTGTGTTCGCCGTGGTGGGAGAGAACGGTGCTTTTTACATGCGATATGAGCGTACCCACCGCAAGATGATCCAGCATTTCTGGACCGATGAACAGACCCGTCAGAAAAACAGGCAAGCGTTGTCCCGGTTGGCTCAGACGATCCTGGAACAGGTGCCTGGTTGTGCACTCGCCAGCGATCAGCCTTACCGGATTGCCGACCTTGCAATCGATTTTTGTGAAGACGTACCCCCACTGGACGAGTCGGCGATTGATCGCATTGTGCAACTTTTTAAAGCCGTAGGTGCCCAGGCCAAAGTCAGTTCCATTCACGTCAACGGCTGGTTTGGTCAATACGACAAGCTGACCATGACACGCACACTGATCGAGCGCGAACTCCCCGA
>CAZBIN010000220.1:0-4360 GCA_964491995.1 uncultured Orrella sp. | reverse complement strand
CGCGCATTGTTTATCGGCGATTCGGCAAATGATGCGCCAATGTTCGGGCACTTTGATATTTCAGTCGGGGTTGCCAACGTCGTTGAGCAGATTCACCGAATTGCCACGCCCCCGAAGTTTGTGTGCCACAGGCACTCCGGCGATGGCTTTGTTGAAATGGCGAACTACCTGTTGCAGGCTCGGACACAAGGTTAGTTTTGCCGAGAATGGCATGTCATTTTGCTTCAAGCGAAGGTTTGAAGCCAAGTGTTTAAAGCCAAGTGTTGACGCTGGCATGCTCTCTGGGTCACACTCGGCACTGACACCTACAGAGGCACTGGACCGGATTGTTTATGAATATCGTCACCTGGAATACGCAGTGGTGCAAGGGTATTGACGGCATCATCAGCCCCGAGAGAATCATCGAGGGAGCTCGCTCGATGTCTGATTTCGATATCCTCTGCCTACAGGAAATCTCAGTCAACTACCATGGACTGACAGCAGACACTGCGCCCAATCAGGCACTTGAAATCCAGTCGTTACTACCGGAATACCAGGTTGTTTTCGGGGCGGCGGTTGACGAACAGCCACTGGGAAAACATGATCGCCAGCAATTTGGCAACCTGATTGCAAGCCGCCTGCCGATTCTTCAAATCCAGAAAGTCTGCCTGCCGTCACCCGTCGATCTGGTCAGCCAGTTGCCGGGCATGGCCAGAGTCTGTCTGGTCTGCACCATTCAGGCTCCGTGGGGGCCTGTCAGGGTCATGACAACCCACCTCGAATTCTACAGCCAGCCGCAGCGCGCAGCACAGATTGAAGCGATCGTTCAATGGCACGAGAACGCCAGCCTGAGCGCGTTACACCCCTCTGGCACGTCACCCTCGAGCGCCGATACACCCTATCAGAAAAAGCCCGACACACACGATGCTGTGCTCTGCGGGGACTTCAACTTCACGCCGGATAGCAGTGAGTACCAGACCGTTGTTGCTCCGACGGGGTCAAACCCGATGTTCGATGCGTGGTGTCTGAACAAACCGGGTCAAGAGCACCCGCCAACGTTCAGAATTTACGACCGAACCTATGGACCAGATCCTGTCAGCTGTGACTTCTTTTTCGTGAGCCAGTCACTGCGTGAGCGTGTCAGAAACATCCGTGTCGACACACTGACCCAGGTCTCGGATCATCAGCCGGTGTGTCTCGAACTCAGCAGTGCAAACTGATCCCGGTACTGACCTGAGTCATGACCGGAATTCAGAATCCACTGTTTCAACAAGAGCCAAACCCCTCAAAAAACTGCCGCAACCCGGCTGAAGCCTGATAGACAGGCGTGAGTCCTTGCAACAGAACCTGCGCCGTACGCTGGTACGAGACCCAGGGAATGTGAACCACTCCCCCAGCCTCGTGGCCGCAGACCCTGGCCTGCAGCACACCTGCCGGATTTGCCATTCGAACCACTGTTTCACCGGTCTGTACGCCAAGGCGTTTGGCCTGATCGACCATCTCGTGCGCAACAGTTCCATCAAGCAAGGCCGCAACGGCAAGGCAGCAACCTCCCGTCACCGCCATTGATGCGTGCGGAGTTTGTGGGGTGAAGTATCTGACATGCAGATCTGCATCCTCGTCGCCTGGACCCACCAGACAGACTTTGGGCATGGTCTCGCTAAGGGCAAGCTCCTGTGCGGTCATTGCAGCCCCGCTGGCTGATTTCAGATTCATCAACAGGCCGGCTTCCATCCAGATTGATCTGAGACGCTCGAGCAACACTTTGTCGGCCTGGAGGCTGGCCAGGGGCTCACGCGCTGTAAAACCCAGATCACTGGCGCGGATGATGATCATGGGCACTGCCACATCGACACAACTGATCGCAACGCCTTGGAGAATCTGCTGGCGCTTGCCCGTCGGAAACAGTAGACCGGTCTTTGCGCCGACCGGGTCCTGAAGACTCAGTTCAACCTCGGGAAACTGCCCTTGCACACCCGGGATAGAAGCCAGCGCATAGGGAGTAGGCATCCGCATCTGCGTCAGTTTTCTGGTGTTGGTATTCCAGATCCGCAAACGAGTCTCTTGACTGCCGGCCGCGATCAGACCCGTCTCCAGCAGATACAGCGGCAATGCCGCAGACATGTTGCCACAGTTCACCCGCCAGTCGATCTGTGCATGGTCAGAAGCAAGCTGCGCAAGGGTACTGTCAAAGTCGGCATCGTCGCCCCGATGCGGACCCACAATGAAGACTTTGTTACTGGTGGCCACGGATCTGCCCAGTCCCGTGATCTGGCGGTTGCCCCGCAACTCTCCCTCCAAGGGTACGCCCATCAGATGGCGAATCAGCTCTTCTCGCAGGGGCATGGATTGCGGCAAATGCGCATGCCAGAGCACCACGCCGGTCGACGTACCGCCGCGCATGTGAAATACAGGCATGACGGGATAGCCGTGATGGATCTGCGGCAAGAAATCAGGCGTGATGGTCTGTGGTCGCATGGTAGGGTGAGTTCCGAAATGGCCGGGTAGTAGTTGCAGAAACTGTGCATACAAGCGGACCTATCTTGCTGCGCACGTGTTCCGCTGGTACAGCCCTATTATGCGGGCTAGGCGAACATCAAGGCGAACCAGACTGCATCATATGACTGACCGCCAGTGTCGACCGAAAGACCCATCTGCCGCCGGATCCTGGAGACAGATGCGCGATGTCACCAGCGCAGTCGCCCCCTGTTGTACTCTAGCCCCAGGGCACAACGCCCTCTCAGATGACCCTAGCCAGAGACACTGGACGTTGATACGAGACAGAATATGCAACAGGAAATAAAGAAAGACGCCGGCCCTCCATCTCGAACAGACTACCAGTTCTTCGAACGCATCAGTCTGCGATACGCTGACAATGATGCCAACGGACATGTCAACAACGCGCACTACTATTCGTTCTTTGATACCGCTGTCGAAGGCTACTTGCGAAACTATGGCCTGCGTGAACCTCTGAGCGCCGTGTCTCGGACGCTCGTCGTGGCATCAAGTTGCCGTTATTACCGGGAGGTTGCATTTCCGGGCTTCATCGACCTTGGCATCCGGGTCGCCCGACTCGGAAACTCAAGCATCGCTTACGACATCGCAATCTTTACGGACGACGGCAACCCCGAAGCAGCCGCGCAAGGGACTTTCACCATCGTCTGCGCTTCGCGTGAAACAGGTCGCCCCATCTCAGTGCCGGAAGTCTTCCGGCAACACGTTGCGCAACAAAGATGACTGCTCCCGCGCCACAGGGTCGACTCATCACATCACCACGAGCATCACAAAAGAGAAACGCCAGCCTGTCATGCGGCGAACCGTGGTTATTTAACCGATTGGATTTTGCGGGTTCGAACCCATAGCGCGCCAGACTCGCACCGTTGTACATTAGAAAAAAACACCCCCTCAGGAGACGGCCTCATGTCATCGCAAAGGACCATCCCGGCACTCGATGCCAGTCATATGTACGTTCGTGGTCTGGAAAAAAATTCGGCCAACCATGTTGCACTGTCACCGATTTCTTTTCTGCAGCGTGCCGCAGACGTCCACCCCGAAGCGATCGCGATCATTCATGGGGACTTGCGCCAGACCTGGCTGGAGACTCAGCAGCGCTGCCGGCGCCTGGCTGATGCCTTACAAAAAAATGGCATCCGGGCTGGCGACACCGTCGCCGTCATGCTGCCCAATACGCCGCCAATGGTTGAAGCCCACTTCGGGGTGCCAATGTCAGGGGCCGTACTCAACACCCTGAACACCCGGCTTGACCCTGCAACCATTGCTTTCATGCTCAATCACGGGGAAGCACGAGCGGTCATCGTTGACAGCGAGTTTGCTCTCATCATGCAGGCTGCTCTGGACATTCTTGCGCAAAAATATCAGCGGACACCGCTGGTCATCGATGCCTTGGACGAGCCGTTTGTTCCCGTGCACCAGCAAATCGGTCAGATGACCTATGAGGCGCTTCTGGCGCAAGGGGACCCCGAGTTTGAAATCTGTCTGCCTGAAGACGAGTGGCAGTCAATCTGCCTGAATTACACATCGGGAACCACGGGAGATCCCAAAGGCGTTGTCTACAGCCACCGTGGCGCGACGATCAATGCCATTTCAAACATTCTTGAATGGGACATGCCACGTCATCCGGTGTACCTGTGGACTCTGCCCCTGTTTCATTGCAATGGCTGGTGCTTTCCCTGGACAGTTGCTGCGCGTGCGGGCACCAACGTCTGTCTGCGCAAGATCGATGCGAAAGTCATTTTCAATCTGATGCGTGACCACGGGGTCACGCACTACTGCGCGGCACCGATTGTTCACAATCTGCTGATCAATGCGCCTGCCGAGCTCAAGCAAGGTCTGAACCGCGGCATCAAAGCCATGGTGGCAG
>CAZBIN010000219.1:0-5150 GCA_964491995.1 uncultured Orrella sp. | reverse complement strand
AGGCGGCATCGGGTGGCGGTGCGCAGCACATGCGTGAACTTCTGACTCAGTTCGGTCACATCAATGCGCATGTCAAGTCCCTGCTTGATGACCCCGCGTCGGCGATTCTCGAAATTGATCGTGGCGTACTGGCCCTGCAGCGCAGCGGTGATCTTCCGGACGAGAACTTCGGCGTCCCGCTGGCAGGCAACCTGATTCCATGGATCGATAAAGACCTCGAGAACGGCGTGTCGAGGGAGGAGTGGAAAGGTGGCGTCGAGACCAACAAGATTCTCGGGCGTGGTGAGGGCTTTAGCGATCCTGCGATCCCGATTGATGGGTTGTGTGTACGAATTGGTGCCATGCGGTGTCATAGTCAGGCATTGACCATCAAACTGACCCGCGACGTGCAAATCGATGAGATCCATGATCTGATAGCAAACGGAACAGACTGGGCCAGAGCGATTCCCAATACCCGGGAAGCGTCGATGAGAGATCTTACGCCGGTGGCCGTCACGGGCACCCTGAATATTCCGGTCGGGCGCTTGCGCAAGCTGTCAATGGGGCCTCAGTATCTGAGTGCCTTCACTGTCGGTGACCAACTGCTCTGGGGGGCTGCAGAGCCTCTGCGCCGGATGCTGAACATTCTGCTCAAGCGAGCGTAAGCGCGACGTTAAAAGTCTCGCGCCGGGTGGGATTCGGGGTCGGTGTTTCTCACAATGGCCAGATCACCTGCCTGGCAGGTCTTTCTGATCAGGCAAGCCGAGCCGGATCGTTTCGTCACTTGGCCTGACACTTTGTTCTGTCAATTCTCCGCCCCCGTCAAACGTCCTGATGCTGGGCAGGATTTCAGGATGGTGTGTCTGAGCAGTTGCCGGTTCTGTGCGCCGCATGCCTGTGTCTCGCGTTTTGACGGAGCAGTCGCCTTGCCCGAATCTTTCGTGCACGCCCTGATCCGACGATTGTCGTTCGTGAAACCGGGTGTGCGTGAGAACTTTTGTCGAGGCAAGCAACAGGTCTGTTTCCAGACCCATTGACGCTTGCCCATGTTAGCGGTTTGCCTTGTCTCGAACACCGTTCAATGGCAAAGTGGTGAGTCAAGAATGCCACGTTTGTTACATTGTGTTTCATCGACGTTTGAGTTTTCGCTCTATTTCAAGTTTCCCCATGAGAAGATCCCTAAAAACTGAGCTCGTCACGCTCCGATCGAAAGTCCAGTTCAAGCCGTGCGCTGGCACTCGGTTTGACCCGCCGCCACTTGCTTCGAGTTCGGCGCATCATCGAACTGATAGCCGCAAAGCCACGATGGGCAACGCTTTTGAGGGGTCCGTGAGTCATCCACGGCGCAATCCAGGTATCGCAGAGCAGCTGACACGATCCTTGTTGATCGGTCTAGCCATGGGTGTGTCCATGCCAGCCCTGGCGATGGATGTGGGCCGTGCCCATCTGGCGTCTGCGCCTGGGCAGCCGCTGGTTGTCACGATTGCGCTCAGGAGCCTGAGTGCTCAGGATCTGGAAAGTTTGTCAGCACGCGTTGCGTCAGAGCAACAGTGGACCCAGGCGGGATTGACCCCGCCGGTTGCGCTTTCCGGGCTGTCGGTTCGTATTGTGGATGGTCCTCAACGCAATAGCCGGGTGATTGAATTCAGAGGCAGCAAGGCTGCGTCTTCCAGTGTCATTGACGTACTGATCGATCTTTCCAGTGCCACTACGAGCCGGCTGGTGCAGTCAAGTGTAATTACACGTTCGGCACCCCAAGTCACGCTGGTCGGTCAGACATATGAAGTCATGCGGGGCGATACTTTGATTGATATTGCCCGGCAATTTCCGGTGCAAGGAGCGACTCTGTATCAAACCCTCTGGGCGCTTTATCAGGCCAATCAGCGGGCATTTATCTCAGAGAACATGAACCTCCTGCGCGCAGGGGTGTCGTTGTCGATTCCTTCAGCCGCTTCCATTCTGGCGATTGAGCCTGCCTTCGCCCGAGCGCAGTATCTGGCGCATGTCAGAGCATTTCAAGGGTCTCGTGGGCGCGCAGGTTCGTCAGCGCTTCCCTCCCAAACCAATGCAGCAACCCGGGCCGAGCAAAGGACTCAGAGTGGCGCCGTCGAGCCAGCACCCGAATCGGTGGCCGTATCGAACGCGTCGGACAAAGTTCGTCTGTCTTCTGTTGAGCGCAACGGCAAACCGGCGAACGGAACCCACGCATCTGTTTCATCAAGTCAGGCGCTGGCGGATCAGCAGACCAGCCAGAGGCTTGCTTTGCAGGAGGAACAGTCGCGTCGCCAGGAGCTTGAGCGTAATGTCGAGGCCCTCAAGGGCGCCTTGGCCGCCACGGGTGCTGCCAGCACTGCGGGACTTCAGGCAGGGCAGACGGCGGGTCAGGCAAGCACCAGCCCCGAAAGGTCATCTGCTGATTCAACTACTGCTGCATCGGGTTTGGGCGCCAGCGACCCGGCAAGTGGTGCCAGTAGGGTAGGTGCCAGTGCGCAGGGTACTGAAGGCCAGAACACGGCGAGCCGAGGCGCAGTGCTCCAAAGCCCTGCAAGTCAGGGTACTGATAGTCAGAGTAACGGCATGGCGGGTAACGGCACGGCGGCTGCGGCGAGTGCGAACAATGGCAATGCGCAGCCTCAGGCTTCTGGTGTTTCAGCTCAGAGTTCTGGCAGCACGGCAGGCGGTGCAGTCGGTGGCGCCGCCGGGGCAACAAATGCAACCGATAGCGTCTCTGTAGCGAGTGCTGCCCAAGGCACAGCGACACAAAGCTCGACGGCTCAAGCAACTTCATCCGACAGCCCTGTCGAGCAGGTCAAGCAGTGGGTGTCAGACAATACACTTGCGGCCGGGGCCCTGATTCTGGCCTTGATTGCTCTGTTCTTTGCGTGGATCATGCGTTCATCAGCGGTTCGGGAAGCATCTTCTCGAGAGGCCCGTCATCCGCAGGCACAGGCGTTTGAACGCAAGCTCAAGGACATCAGTCTGGATCTGGATGATGTGCCGGCAGAGACTGGCGAAGCGTCGGCTGGCAAGGCTTCTTCTACAAGTTCTGTCGATTCGCCCAGTGTGGATGCGGATAAGGTCGTCAAGCCGGTATCGTCAGCGAACGCTAGATCTGGCAAGTCGGGCAAGTCTGGCAAGTCAGGCGGTGGCAAGGCTTGATGGAGTCAGCTGGCGGTTCGGAAAAGCCTCGTCTGGATGACCTGCCGTGCGCTGAACAGCCTGCGACACAGTCTGTCGTGAACCCGAGGCGGGTGGCGCTGGGGGTTGCATATGATGGATCCACCTGGAATGGCTGGCAAACCCAGCCTGGTGGTAATACGGTTCAGGACTGTCTGGAGGGTGCGCTTGCCAAATTTGCCGGCGTGAAACTGCCTACCATCTGTGCAGGCCGCACAGACACCGGGGTTCATGCGTTGGGCCAGGTTGTGCACGTCGATGCGCCGTTTGATCGTGAACCGATGTCATGGGTCAAAGGCGTGAACAGCCATCTGCCTGCTTCGATCGCGGTCCGGTGGGCCATGCCGGTGCCCTTGGCATTTCATGCAAGATTCTCGGCCCTGACCCGAAGCTATATCTACGTGATTCTGAACACGCCTGTGCGGCATCCACTATGGGCAGGCAGGGCGGGGTGGTGTTTTAGAGATCTGGATGCCCGGCGCATGAACGAGGCAGCCCAGCTGCTGGTGGGTGAGCACGACTTCTCCAGCTTCAGATCCTCGCAGTGTCAGGCGGCAACGCCTGTACGCACGATGCTGCATGTCAATGTGCGCCGCCAGGGTGTTTTTGTGGTGTTGAAGTTCACCGCCAACGCCTTTCTGCATCACATGATTCGCAATCTGGTGGGGGAGTTGGTGTATCTGGGTCAAGGCAGGACAGACCTGGCTCACTTCAAGTCCGTGCTCGAGGCTCGCGATCGACGACGTGCTGCCCCGACATACTCGGCTGCAGGGCTCTACCTGTCCGGTGTAAAGTATCCGCCGGAGTTGCTTCAGACTCCTTCCGAGCCCGAGCTGCTTGCGTTGCTGGTGTAGATCGCCTTTTGAGGCTTGATGTTGCAATGCCAGGTGACACGCATAGAGCGGTTCAGATTATTGCCCTGGCGAGTTCGGGTCGGTGGTTTGTCAATTTTTCAGTGGCTTATGGAAAGCAAGATTCTTCGAGCCGATGGGCTGTGTTTTGGAGTTCATAGCATTGAGTAATGAATCATCGAACCGTGATTTGACTGGAGGTCCACCGGTCGTGGATCAGAATGGCAAACATCCCCTCGCTCGAGAAATTGTGGGCTGCGCCAGAACACGAATCAAGATGTGTGGTTTGACGCGTCGCGCGGATATCGATCAGGCCGTGCGCCTGGGCGTGGATGCACTCGGATTTGTGTTCTACCCAAAGAGCAAGCGCTACGTGTCTCCACAAGCTGCGCATGATCTGGTCAAGGGGTTGCCGGCGTTTGTCACCACGGTGGCATTGTTTGTACAGCCGGAAGAGTCGTTTGTTCGAGAAGTGCTCGATGCGATGCATCCTGGACTCTTGCAGTTTCATGCTGAAGAGTCGCCTGAGTATTGTGACGCCTTTTCCTGGCCATACATCAAGGCGTTTCGTGTCGGTGGACCCGGCATGGCGTCTTCCGTTGAACTGGAAGAGGCCTGCTTTCGATACCGTCAGGCCCGTGGCTGGTTGTATGACAGCTACACAGCAGCCTATGGTGGTAGCGGCCACGGGTTCGATCGAAGCCTGCTCGATGGGGTTAAAGCCAATTCGCAATCTCGATCTTTGATTCTTTCCGGTGGACTGACCGTTGAGAATGTCGAGTCGCTGGTCCGGCAGATCCGGCCATGGGCAGTAGATGTCAGCAGCGGTATCGAGTCCGCACCTGGTGAGAAATGCCCAATGAAGATGAAAGCCTTCGTGCAGGCAGTTCGTGCGGCAGATGCTGCCTGATTGTCTGGTCGCTCGGGCCAGATCGCCCGGAGGCCGCAATCCTGTCTGATGTGAAAAAAACGAGTGTTCATCCTACCGATCCTCGGGGAGGGATGCTCATGCCAGACCTTGGATGCCTTTGGTTTTGTGAAAGTTTGCGGGTTTGTAGTGCGTTGGTCATGTGTTTTGACAAAGTGCGCCGATTGTTGGTATTATTTCGGTCTTGCAGGCGGTTAGCTCAGTTGGTTAGAGCG
>CAZBIN010000218.1:4397-5238 GCA_964491995.1 uncultured Orrella sp. | reverse complement strand
AGAAGGTCAAGTTCGTGGCGAACAGCGTGCATGTTTGCGCTCGACAGAGCAGCGGTTGAGCAGGTTAAAGACGATCGGGTCGGGTCAGCATGGGGCACTTGGCAAAAAACATGCCCCCACCGCTCAAAGTGGAGGCATGGTCAGGGTCAGCTTTCTTTAAGACCAACCCTCATTGCTGACCGGGCTAAGATTTCAATAAATCCAGGACGCGATACATGCGGTACAGATTCATGCCCATCGCGCCTGGTCTCATCGCCCGTCTGATCCGGTTGATTAGTTGTGGTAAGCCGATTCGCCGTGACTGTTGATGTCCAGGCCTTCGCGTTCGACGTCTTCTGGTACGCGGATTCCGCACACTGCATCGGCAATCTTGTACGCAACCCAGGCAACGATTGCAGACCAGACGATGGTGATGATGACACCTTCGACTTGAATCCAGAGTTGTCCCAGGATCATGCCCGCGGCTTCAAGTCCGGGACCGCCAAAGGCTTGCGCGTTAAAGATACCGACCAGGATTGCACCCACGATACCCGCCACACCGTGGATTCCGAACACATCCAGCGAGTCATCGGCGCGCAGCATACGCTTCAGACCATTGACCCCCCAGACGCAGATCACGCCCGCCGCAATACCGATCACAAACGCACCGAAGGGTCCGACCAGGCCCGCAGCAGGTGTGACGCCGACCAGACCGGCAACGGCACCCGAGACGCCACCGAGCATGGAAGGCTTGCCTTTGATAGCCCACTCCGTGAAAGACCATGCCAGGATGGCAGCCACAGTTGCGATCAGCGTGTTGAACACTGCCAGCGCCGCTGTTTCATTGGCTGCCAGCGCAGAC
>CAZBIN010000218.1:3069-4387 GCA_964491995.1 uncultured Orrella sp. | reverse complement strand
GTCATCGGCAGGTTGTGGGGCTGCATCGCTTCTTTGCCAAACCCCATCCGTTTGCCGATAACATAGGCACCCACCAGACCGGCAATACCCGCGTTGATGTGCACCACCGTGCCACCGGCAAAGTCAAGCGCGCCGCGCTCAAGCAGGAACCCGCCAGGTCCCCAGACCATGTGGGCAATCGGAATGTAGGAAAACGTCATCCAGATGGCCGTGAATACCAGAACCCCCGAAAAGCGTGCTCGCTCGGCAAACGAACCAACAATCAGGGCGCAGGTAATACCGGCAAAGGTTGCCTGGAACGACGCAAACAGGATTTCAGGGACGGAGCCCGCCATCGCAAACTCACCTGTGGCCGGATCGAACATGTTGGAGAAAAAGGTCTTCGACAATCCCCCGAAAAACGCATTGCCCTCTGTGAATGCCAGGCTGTAGCCATAAACAAACCACAGCACGATAGCCAGTGCAAACGTAGACATCACCTGCATCAGCACCGACAGTACATTTTTGGAACGAACCAGTCCACCATAAAAAAATGCCAGACCAGGCAGCACCATCAAGATCACGAACACCGTCGCGACAATCACCCATGCGACATCTGCTTTATCCATTTCAGGCTCCAGTTGATAAATTCAGTTACAGGGCGGCTTCGCCCGATTCCCCAGTACGGATGCGGACCACTTCTTCAAGTGGAGCAACAAAGATCTTGCCGTCACCGATCTTGCCGGTGCGGGCTGCCTGCTCGATGGTCTCGACTACCTGGTCAACCACGTCATCGGACACGGCGGCCTCGATACGCAGTTTGGGTAGAAAGTCCACGGCATATTCCGCGCCACGGTACAGCTCTGTGTGACCCTTCTGGCGGCCAAATCCTTTGACTTCAGTGACGGTTAGCCCTTGCACGCCGACGGTTGACAGGGCGATTCGGACTTCGTCAAGCTTGAACGGCTTGATGATCGCTATGATGAGTTTCATGGGAGCATTCCTCAGTTTCAGGTGGAAGTGATACCTGTCAAGCAATTACCGTGCCAACAAACGCTGACCTGCCAACGCGTCAAAATGGTGCATAAACAAAAAGTCGACATGGATTTTTGTGCGTCAAGATGGTGCATGCGACAGGATGGTGCAGCCAGGCTGTCACTTGCGCCCGATCGCTGGAGCACTGTTTGTCCGTGCTTGCGTTCGCAGCGTGCTGGGCGTGCGGTGATGTGTCGGTGAGAGAAGTTGGAGGCGGCTGCAGTGGCAGGAGTGATTTGGAGTGCTGAACTGCTGAAGCGCTGAAAAGTGCTTGGGAGGGGGGGGCTGTCGCTGATGGCGGATT
>CAZBIN010000218.1:0-3027 GCA_964491995.1 uncultured Orrella sp. | reverse complement strand
GCCACGAAACCGCTAAACTTGATTGATATCACATGAATGGAGTGTCCGAATGAAAACCAACCCTTGGCTCGATGCGTTTCAGAAAAATGTCGCCGATCTGATTGCCCGAAGTCCTGCCGCGGATGTCGAGCGCAATGTTCGAGCCTTCATGACGCAGTCATTTAGCAAGCTTGATCTGGTGACCCGGGAAGAGTTCGATATCCAGGCTGACATGCTTGGCGAGTCGATCAGGAGAGTCAGTGCGCTGGAAAAGCAGATCCAGGCCCTTGAGTTGCGTATCACAGCACTTGAGAACAACAAGGGCTGATGGCTTGCAGTGGCTCCGGATTGGCGATTTAGCGGTTTGCGTCAGACGGATGCCGAGTCAATTCGATGCCGTCGCATCGGGACGGGGTGTCTGGATGCGAGTCTGACTCGCGTGAAGATTCTTTTTGGCATATAATCAAAGGCTTTCCCGAATATCGGTCGTTATTTTTGAAGCGACGGGTCGAAGGAAAGATTGAGTGCAAACCACTTTTCCGGGTGGCAAGCCTCGAAAAAGTGTCTCCGGGTCACGAAGCGTTTTCCCAAGGTATGGAAAATCACCCAGGCGACATGTCAAAAACAGGAATCTCATCAATGCCTAAGATGAAAACCAAAGCGCTGCGAAGCGCTTTCAAGTGCGGGGCAGCGGCTCCATCAAGCGTGGTCAGGCGTTCAAGCGCCACATTCTGACCAAGAAAACCACCAAGAACAAGCGTCAGTTGCGCGGTTCGGCAGCGGTTCATGAGACCAACGTGGCGTCCGTACGCGCCATGATGCCTTTTGCTTGATAGATAGGAGAAACTAAATGCCTCGCGTCAAACGTGGAGTCACCGCAAGGGCTCGTCACAAGAAAGTCATCGCCGCCGCCAAAGGCTATCGTGGCCGCCGCGGTAATGTATTCCGTATCGCCAAACAGGCGGTCATGCGTGCTGGTCAGTACGCTTACCGTGACCGTCGTAACAAAAAGCGCACATTTCGTGCTTTGTGGATTACCCGTATCAACGCAGCAGTGCGTGAGCACGGTGTAAGCTACAGCAACTTTATCGCAGGCTTGAAGAAGGCGTCCATTGATCTGGACCGCAAAGTGCTGGCTGACATGGCCGTTCGTGACAAGGCAGGTTTTGCTGCTCTCGTCAATCAGGTCAAGTCGGTTTTGGCAGCCTGATCACACGCCAGTGACGGGTTTGCGTTAACTGCGCAGATGGAAAAACGGGGCCGTGATGGCTCCGTTTGCTTTTGAATAGATGGGGTTTTTCCTGATCAGCGAACGTGCACGCTGACCATCGGTTCTGATCTTCGGTTTCTGTCTTCTGGCTGGGTTAATCTGATGTCCAGCCTCAATGAGGGTAGTGAATCTGGTTGCGGAGTCGATGCGTCAGATTCGTTTCAGCAGTCTTTTTAAACGCGCCAAAGCATTGCGAAGATCTGATGTCCGAGCTGTCAACAGCTTGCGCTCAGTCATATCAACCACGGGTATCCGATGTCAAATACGCTAGATGACTTGATCGGGCAGGCCACGCAGGCATTCGACGCCTGCAGCGACAGTGCCAGCCTGGAAAACGCCAAAGCCCGCTTCCTGGGCAAACAAGGTGCGCTGACCGCTTTGATGAAGGGTCTTGCCGCGCTATCACCCGAACAGAAGCGCGAAGAGGGTGCGCGCATCAATACGGTCAAGCAGGCAATCGAGGCCGCCTTGAATGCAAGGCGGGAAGCCATTGCCGATGCTGCGCTTGCCGCGCAACTCGCGCAGCAAACCATCGATGTGACGCTGCCTGGAAGAGGTCGTGGACGCGGCTCGATTCATCCGGTGATCCGCACCTGGCAAAGGGTTGAAGCGATATTTCAGTCTATCGGCTTTGCTGTAGCAGATGGCCCCGAAATCGAAAACGACTGGACCAACTTCACAGCGCTGAACAATCCGCTCAATCATCCGGCACGTTCGATGCAGGACACCTTCTACGTTGACATGAAGGATTCCCAGGGGTTGCCGCTGCTGCTGCGCACCCACACCAGTCCGATGCAAGTGCGTTATGCACGGATGCACAAGCCTCCGATCAAGGTGATCGCACCCGGGCGCACTTATCGCGTTGACAGCGATGCGACGCATTCGCCGATGTTTCATCAAGTCGAAGGTCTCTGGATCGACGAGAATATTTCGTTTGCCGATCTGAAGGGTGTCTACACCGATTTCATGCGCTGTTTTTTTGAGACAGAAGATATTGAGATCCGGTTCCGGCCATCCTTTTTTCCGTTCACCGAGCCGTCAGCCGAGATCGACATGCGTTTTACCACTGGTCCGAATCAGGGCCGCTGGCTTGAGATCTCCGGGGCCGGGCAGGTACACCCCTCAGTGGTGCGGAATTTTGGTCTTGATCCGGAGCGCTACATCGGATTTGCGTTCGGTTCCGGGCTTGAGCGTCTGACCATGTTGCGCTATGGGGTGCATGACCTGCGCCAGTTTTTTGAAGGTGATCTGCGCTTTCTGGCGCAATTTGCCGATTGATCCGCGATCCCCGACGAGAGAAAGCATGCAATTTCCTGAATCCTGGTTAAGAGAGTTCGTCAATCCTGACTGCACGACCGAAGAACTGGCCCATCGTCTGACGATGGCAGGTCTGGAGGTGGAAGAAGTCGAGTCCGCCGCCCCGGAATTTTCTGGCGTGGTCGTGGGTAGAATCGAGTCGGTTGAGCCCCATCCCGATGCAGACAAACTACGCATCTGCAAGGTCAACGCGGGTGATCCCGAATGGCTGCAGATTGTCTGCGGTGCACCCAACGCGGCGCAGGGCATGCTGGTTCCGCTGGCCAAGGTCGGCGCCGTGCTGCCTGGTGGCATGAAAATCGGTGTCGCTAAAATGCGTGGCGTACAGTCCTCAGGTATGTTGTGCTCTGCACGTGAACTGGGCCTCTCGCAAGATCATGCGGGCTTGATGGCATTGTCCGTGAGCCTGGAACCAGGGGCTGACATACGTCAGGCCTTAAAACTTGACGATGCGATTTTTA
>CAZBIN010000217.1:0-5242 GCA_964491995.1 uncultured Orrella sp. | reverse complement strand
TCAAAGCCAAGGCTCAAGCGTATTTTTCGAAAGGACTGCCGTTCTCGGAAACATACAAGAACCTGCTGATTGACCTCAACAAATGACAGACGTCACAAAGGTTGCGACGGAGGAGGCACAAACCGATGTGCCTTCTTATCTTCCACGACCGCTCCGATGGCTAGATCGTCTGGAAGAAATCTTCAGCGTCGCTCTGCTTGTGGTTGTGCTCGTAGCCGTTTCGACGCAGGTGATTGCCCGATATGTGTTTCAGGCACCGTTGTTCTGGGGAGATGAGCTTGCCCGATACAGCTATGTCTGGATGGCGTTTATGGCAGCGGCCTTCATTTCAGGTCGAAAGGCCCATGTCATTGTCGGTGTTCTGGATAATGTTCTCAGTCCTAAACACCTGCGCTGGCTTGAGAGTTTCGCGCAGCTGGTTGTGGCGATCACCTGTCTTGCCCTGGTCATTTACTCCTACGAGTGGCTCCTGAAGACCGCACGCCCCAAGTCATCGGCGCTTCGTGTCCCGATGATCTGGCTCTATGGTGGCGTCTGGCTCGCATTCGCCTTGATGGCATTTCATAGCCTGGTGAACTTTTATTACGTTGTGACAGGGAAAGCCGAAACCGCCCACCCCTTAGACGAAAACTTTGATTAGAGGCTCGTTGCATGCTACTGATAATGCTGCTTGGGGGAATGGGCGTCCTCCTGATTTTGCGAGTGCCGGTGGCCTTTGCAATGCTTGTGCCCTCGCTTGTCTACATTGCGACATCGCCCAGAATCACCATGGGCGTGGCGCTTCAGCGAGTCACCGCATTGCTCGACAGCTTTCCTCTACTGGCTGTGCCGCTGTTCATTTTTGTGGGATTTCTGGCGAACTCTGCCGGACTTGCGGACAAGCTCATCAACGCACTTCTGGTGCTGACAGGCCGGGTGAGGGGTAGCCTGGCCTATGCAAACGTGAACTCATCGCTGGTGTTTTCCTGGATGAGTGGATCCGCACTGGCAGATGCTGCTGCGCTTGGCTCGGTGCTGGTTCCTGCGATGCGGAAAAATGGCTACGACCCCCACTTCGCGGCGGGTATCACGGCGGCGTCGTCGACCATGGGGCCAATCATGCCCCCATCGATTTCTGCCGTTCTGTATGCCGTGCTCACGGGAACTTCTGTCGCCGCCACATTCTTTGGTGGCGTTATTCCGGCGTTGCTGATTTTCTTTGGACTGACCGCTTACGTTTACTTTTATTGTCGTCACCGTCCCGAGCTGACCGTTGAACTCGTGCCGCGTGAGCAGGCAACCCGGACGCTGGTGGCGGCCTTGCCGATATGCGTGGCACCGGTGATTCTGCTTGGTGGCATCCTGGGGGGCTTCTTCACGCCGACAGAGGCTGCGGCCGCCACAGCCATGTATCTTCTGGCGCTATCGTTTGCCTGTCGCTGGCTGACCCTCAAGGGGTTGTACGGCGCACTTTCTGGCACTGCGGCGACGACCGGGCGAGTCATGTTGATCGCCAGCGTTGGAGGACTGTTTTCATTTATTCTGGCGCGGGAGCAGATTCCTCAGCAGGTCGCGGAGTTTCTGACAACGATCACCGAGAATCCATGGGTTTTCCTGCTGCTGCTCAATATTTTTCTTCTGCTCGTTGGCATGGTTCTGGAGCCAGCATCTGCGCTGCTCGTGACGGTTCCGATTTTTTATCCGATTGCCATCAAGTATGGAATTGATCCCGTGCATCTGGGTGTGGTGGTCATTTTCAACTTGACCATTGGACTGATGACACCGCCCGTTGGATTGGTCTTGCAGATGCTGGCGCATGTCGCAAACCTTGAATTCTCCAAGGTGCTGAAAGCCACTATGCCGATGCTGGGGATTCTGGTCGTAATCCTGCTGTTGATTACCTACATTCCGGCTTTGGTCCTCACCGTGCCCAGGATGCTGGGGTTCTGAGAATGACTGCACAGGAAACGTCGGGTGCATCCATTGTGCGTCTTGTGGATGCGCACCCTGAACCGTTCCCGTTGCGCAGGGGGATTTCATCATGAGTGTATCGAACGAGCGCCTTCTGACGGCTGTTGATGCCATGCGACAGACTGTCGAGGACATCTTTGAGCGTCTACGTGCAGGTACGGCTGACAGGCAAGGCGGGGTCACTCGCGCTTCATACAGTGAGCAGGAGGATTTTGCTCACGCTCTGTTGGCTGGGGTCGCACGCGATTTCGGTCTGGAAGTGACGCACGATGCCAGTGCCAACACCTACATGACCTTGCCCGGAAAAAACCGGCAGGCACGGCGGATCATCATTGGATCGCACCTGGACAGCGTCAAGCATGGTGGCAACTATGACGGAGCGGCCGGTGTGGTTGCAGGGCTTGTTGCGCTTGCGGTCCTACGCAATCTGGGTATCGAGTCTGAGTTCGACATTTCGGCGATGGGTGTTCGGGCCGAAGAGAGTGTCTGGTTTCAAGTGTCGTACCTTGGTAGCAGGGGTGCACTGGGCGCGTTGCCGCCGGGTGCGCTGGAGGCGCGGCGAATCGATACCGGCCGGACTCTGCGGGAGCATCTTCAGGAGCGAGCAGGCGATCCGGATGCCCTGGCTAAAGGCCATGCACACTTGTCCAGGCACAATGTGAGGGCCTTTATTGAGCCGCATATCGAGCAGGCTCCGAAACTGGTTCAGGAAAAGGTTCCCGTGGCTATCTGCCTGGGAGTGCCTGGGCTGTTCATGCATGCGACCGCCCGTGTCCTCGGAGAGTACGGCCATGTGGGAACGCCAAAGCAGTATCGTCACGACGCCGCGATGGCCGCAGCAGATTTCGCGATGTCGCTTGATCAGGAGTGGGAGCGCCAGCTCGCACGAGGCCGTCAGATGGCGATCACATTCGGTCGCTTTCATACCGATAGCCAGGCGCATGGATTGACGACCATTGCAGGAGAGTTCAGTTTTAGCCTTGATATCCGTGGCTATGAACAGGATTTGCTCGATCATATGGAAAAGCAGGTCGAACTGATCATTGAGCGTATCGAACGCCAACGTCAGGTCAGATTTGAACTCGGACCCCGTCGCTCGGCCGCGATTGGCTACGTTGACCCGGCAATGCGAGAGTCGCTGGGGCAGTGTGCCACAGAACTGGATATTGATCACATCAGCATGTACAGCCCTGCCAGTCATGATGCGGGGGCGTTCTCAGCGGCGGGAATTCCGACAGGAATGATTCTGATCCGAAATGAGAATGGCAGTCACAACCCGAATGAGAGGATGACCACAGATGATTTTCTGCAAGGATTGAAGATTCTGGTCGCCTGGCTGATCAAAGAGTCCGTTCACAGATAATTTCTCATTAACGAGTGAGTTTTCAGGCCGGGTGGGCTGTCTGTGACAGAACCCCGGACAATTGAAGGAGTGCGCAATGACTATTGAATACCTCAAGAGAGGAAAATCGGACACCGCCAGGTCAGAGGACGACGCAAAAGTTCAGGCAACGGTGCAGGCGACCCTCAAGGAAATCGAGGCAGGGGGCGATGCTGCGGTTCGCAGGATGTCAGAGACTTTTGACAAATACAGCCCGACATCGTTTCGCCTCTCGCAAGGCCAGATCGAAGATCTCATCGCTCGTGTTGCCACCCGAGATCTTGATGACATCCGTTTTGCCCAGACCCAGGTGCGCAATTTTGCGCAGGCTCAGCGCGATTCCATGACGGACATCGAGATCGAGACACTGCCTGGCGTGATCCTGGGACACAAGAACATTCCTGTGCGCTCGGTCGGATGCTATGTGCCCGGGGGCAAGTTCCCGATGGTTGCTTCTGCGCATATGTCGGTGGTCACTGCCTCGGTGGCAGGTGTTGCCCGGATTGCGGCCGCCACCCCACCCTTCAAGGGCGAGCCCAATCCGGCCGTGATTGCTGCCATGCACATGGGCGGCGCTCATGAAATCTATGTGCTTGGAGGTATCCAGGCCGTTGGTGCCATGGCACTTGGCACCGAGACAATTCAGGCGGTCGACATGTTGGTCGGTCCAGGCAATGCCTATGTTGCCGAGGCCAAGCGTCAATTGTTTGGACGAGTCGGTATCGATCTGTTTGCGGGTCCCACTGAGACGATGGTGATCGCCGATGAAACGGTAGATGCAGAACTCTGTGCGACCGACCTGCTGGGTCAGGCTGAGCACGGGTACAACTCACCCGCGATCCTGGTTACTAACAGCAGAAAACTGGCTGAACAGACCATGCAGGAGATTGAGCGGATTCTGAAAATCCTGCCGACGGCGGATACCGCTTCGCGCAGTTGGGAAGACTTCGGCGAAGTCATCCTGTGCGACAGTCATGAAGAAATGCTGGCTGTGGCCAATGACATCGCCAGCGAGCACGTCCAGGTGATGACCGATCGTGACGACTGGTATCTGGATAATATGCACAGCTATGGCGCCCTGTTTCTGGGCCCCAGGACCAACGTCTCGAATGGCGATAAAGTGATTGGAACCAACCACACGCTGCCGACTCGCAAGGCAGGGCGCTACACGGGCGGGCTCTGGGTTGGCAAGTTCCTCAAGACACACAGTTATCAGAAAATCCTGACCGATGAGGCGGCCGCGATGATCGGGGCTTATGGCTCGCGGCTGTGCATGCTGGAAGGTTTCGTGGGTCACGCAGAGCAATGCAACATTCGTGTGCGTCGCTATGGCAAACAGGATGTGCCTTACGGTGAGGCCGCCCAATGAAGGGTACAGACATGTTTCGTCTCGATGGCAAGCGCGCTCTGGTCACCGGTGCGGGCAGGGGAATTGGACTGGCGATAGCGCAGGCACTGGCGGGTGCAGGTGCTCACGTGACATTGTGTGCAAGAACAGCAGACGAGATCGAGACGGCAGCCACGCAGATTCGAGCCAACGCCGGCCTGGCAGACACACTGGTGGCCGACGTGACCGACGTCGCAACGTTTGCCGGTCTGATCCAGGGCTTGCCCGCGTTCGATGTGTTTGTGAACAACGCAGGCACCAATCGCCCCAAGCCGTTGATGGATGTGACACCAGAGGACTATGACGCAGTGCTGGGCCTCAACCTGCGAGCAGCGATATTTGCCGCGCAGGCGGTTGCCCGTGCCATGGTGGCGGCAGGACAGGGCGGTTCCATTATCAATATGTCATCACAGATGGGGCACGTCGGTGCAGCAGATCGCACTCTGTACTGCGCATCGAAATGGGGTCTGGAAGGGTTCACCAAAGCGTTTGCGATCGAGATGGGACCGCATCAGATACGCGTC
>CAZBIN010000216.1:0-5269 GCA_964491995.1 uncultured Orrella sp. | reverse complement strand
TCACGACGCAACGAGATCTGCAGATCTTCCGATTGAATTCAGCAGGCAGGGTGCGTGTAGAGGTTCGACTTTCAGTTACCAATGTCAAAGGAGAAGGAATTGAGATCCGTGAAGTTGAGTCAACCGTCCGTGCTGGCATTTGATTCAAACTGCTTGAGTGGGCGTGTTGCAGTTGTGACAGGCGCCAACGGCGGTCTTGGCAAGTCCATTGTTCACCGGTTGTCCGGGATGGGTGCCACCATGGTGCTACTGGATCTTGAACCATCCAGATCCGCCAAGGGTATCCGTAACAGTTTGTCACTTGCCTGCGATATATCCGATCCGGAATCGGTCGCTCTGACAGCCCAGACTGTGCTGGACCGCTTTGGACGTTGTGACATTCTGGTAAACAATGCCGGCATAAAGACACCGCCTGTGCCACTAGAGGAATTGCCCGTCGACGACTGGGATCGTGTCTTTGCAGTCAACGTTAGAGGCGCATTCCTGTGTGCCAAAGCCTTTGCCCCAGCCATGATTGCCCAAGGGGGGGCAAGCATCGTGAATATTGCCTCGATCGGCGCAAGAACACCCACACGGGTCGGCCCGTATGGCCCCAGTAAAGCAGCGCTTAGCGGTTTGACCCGACAGATGGCGGTTGAGTGGGGGCCACACGGTATCCGTGCAAACTCCGTCAGTCCGGGTTTGGTTCGTACTCCCATGTCCGACGGTTATTACCGTGATGAGAAAGCGGTCGCCGCCCGCCTGCGATCACTTGCGCTGAGACGGTTCGGTGAGCCAATGGATATTGCTGATGCGGTTGCCTTTCTAGCCAGCGATGCATCCATGTTCATCACCGGACAGGATCTGATGGTTGATGGTGGCATGCTGCCATCCCAGCTCTACAACCTGCAGACCCAACCCGGAAGTTCATAGAAGTTCAACTGCGTTTCACAAAACGCATTTTCTAACTGCTTAAAAAAGCAGAATTTTAAATCAGGAGACATAGCCCATGAAAGTATCCAAAGTCCTGTTCGCGCTTTGCGCTGGCGCGATCTCGTTGAGCATCGCACCCACCACGCAAGCACAAAACATGTTCAACCGCCCCATCTCGCTGGTTGTCCCATTCTCTCCGGGAGGGTCAACCGACCCGGTTGCAAGGATTATTGCGCCGGGGCTCGGAGAGGAACTCGGTCAACCCGTCGTGGTGAAGAACCAGCCAGGTGCAGGAGGAGCCCTGGGCGCAGCGCAAGTCGCTCGTGCTGACGCAGATGGGCACACAATACTTCTCACCACGGGTGTGGTTGCAGTGCACCCTCACACTTTGAAGAGCCCTGGTTATGACGTCCTCAAAGATCTGATCCCTGTGACGCAGCTTGCAGCCGGACCCTATACAGTCGTTGTGAATCCAAAGTTGCCAGTGAAAACTCTGCAGGAGTTGGTCGCTTATGGAAAAGCCAATCCCGGAAAACTTTTCTATGGAACCTCGGGTGTTGGAGGATCGCTACATCTGATTACCGAACTTTTCAGCGAAAGGGCGGGTCTGAAGATGAATCACATTCCGTACAAAGGGAACGGCCCGGTCGTGTCTGCTCTCCTTGCCGGGGATATCCAGCTTGCCTTTGACACCATTCCCGGCTCGAAAGCCTTGAGTGATGATGGGCGCGTGAGAGTACTTGCCATCACATCAGCCAAACGCAATCCGCTAATGCCTGCGATTCCGACAATGGATGAATCCGGCTACCCGGGATTTTCAGCCGAGACATGGACTGGAATTTTTGTCCCTGTCGGTACAAAGCCTGCCGTTGTTCAACGGTATAACGATGCACTTAAAAAAGTTTTGCAGAACCCTGTCGTGCAGGAAAGGCTAGGCGCAATCGGGTATGTTGTTGTCGGCAACTCACCAGACCAGTTCAGCTCGCTTATCAAGAAAGAGATCGAGCAGTGGAAAGAGATCGCTGCTCTCGCGAAGATCGAAAAAATGTAATCAGAGAGCGCTCTCCCGGGTGGTTCGGGCCTGACTTCCTGGGAGATGTCTTGTAACAAGTGCTTTTTTCAAGACGACACAGCCTTGAGTATTCTTCGAAAACACGAGCCACAACAAACGTTGATCAGTCCAGATTCCCGCTATAGATGAACTTGGGCATACCCCACTTGAAGCGGATGGCGAGCAGTCGCAAGCTCAATCCCACCATCATGGCGACCCCCATCACGATGTCATGATTCAAGTCCAGATGTTGACCACCCACATACAGGATGCCGGTCAGAATGGACACCGTGGCGTAGAGCTCGGCGCGAAACAGTAGCGGCACGGTGTTGCATAATAAATCGCGCAATACACCACCGACGCAGCCGGTAATCATGCCCGATGTAATGACGACCACAAACGGCAAATCCAGGCTCAGTGCAACGTTGCAACCAATCACCGTAAAGACCACCAGCCCGACAGCATCGAGCATCAGAAATACGTTGCGTAGCCTGTGCATGTAGCGTGCCACCGCAATCGTCAACAGCGCGGCTCCACCCGTCAAGAGCAGATAGTATGGATGCGCAACCCAGGTCAGTGGGTGGTTTCCCAGCAGCACATCGCGCATGGATCCACCACCCAGTGCAGTGACACAACCGAGCAGACAAACCCCGACCCAGTCCATCGCACGTCTGCCCGCCACCAGCGCAGCGGTCATTGCCTCGACCACGATGGCGACCAGGAAAAGAGCATGCAAAAGGGCGGTGGTTTCGTAAGGTCCAGTCATCTTCGGGTTCGATTGGGTCACCGCCACGGGCTGCGAGCAGGGCGCGTGGCGTTCATTTTTTAGAAAGTAATTCGAGCAACAGTTGGTCGGTGATGAGGCATTGACAGTGTCTGACTTCAGATCGTGCGCGAGACGCCATCAGGATGTCAATGGTCATTGTTTGACGCTGTGTCATTTCAGACGATTGTGCACAGTCATTCAACGCGTCTATCCTTCTCGACAAAGCGAGATAGTGCTCGCCATCAGGCCGATTCAAAGATCCACGTAAACGTTTCCGCATCCACCACATCAGCCTGGTGCGCTTGCATGTACTCCCAGATTGGCTTCCACCGAGAAGCATCTGCACGAACAGGCGAAACGAATCGGGTCAGCGTATCGTTGACCATGGCAGTGTTCAGGGGTGTGGGCTCGCTGTTGCTCGCACGACACCACAACGCCAGCGCGGCGTCTGGATCCGACTGCAGTACCTTGACGCCATCGGAGAGATAGTCGACAAATATCTCAAGCGCCTGTCGGACCTCTGGCGACGCTTGCTGATCGACAATCAATTCAAGCGCCGAGAAGCCAGGAACATCACCATCCATCGTGCGACACATCTCCACGGGCAGACCCAGCAGCCTAGCGTGGACACCTTCAATATTGGCAAACGCGAGCCATGCCGCATCAGCCCCATTGCGCAAGTTCTCGATATGATCAAAGCCCGCTTCGTATACTGAAATCTGCTGCGGCGTGACAGTGAAACCCTGGTTGCGCATCCAGCCAGTCAGGATGTTCTGACATAGACCATCGGTCACCGGGTTTGAAACGGGTGATGCCACTCGGATTGAACCTCCCGACATCAGAAACTCTTTTGCACGGTGGGTGATGAGTACGCCGCCATCGGTCTCGAAGAATGTTCCAAGCGACTTCAGTGCAACGGAGCCGGCATGTTTCTCCAGCAAATGTAGCGGCTCATTGACTACTACCTCCACTTGGCCTTTGGCCAGAGCATCAAAGCCGTCGTAATGATCATCAGGCACAATCAATTCGATCTTCAGCCGGCCATCAGACTGGGCCTTGTCTTGGGCATAGATAAGCGGTAGATGATCCGGGTTCAGAAACCACTCGAGTGCGATCCGCAGAGCAGGAAGATTGTTCGATTGTTGCATCACAGTGTTGGCCTACTAAAGAGCGCCGTTAGGGCGCAGGTCAGAATCCGGATTCCGTACGGTCCCGTTCGATGTCAGATAGTAGACGAGAGAACTCGGTCCCTGTGTTCTGTCCCATTGGCATCGGGGAAAACTGAAGCGGCGCGGCAGGAGACGCCGGACCCGTCAAAAAAACGTCACTTGAAAAAAATCGTGCTGGAGGGGCTGCGGCCTGATTGTCGTGATTCAGTATCACGGCTGCCTCAGGTCAAAAACCGGTGCATCGTCGGCGAGTTGCCTCTCCAGCAGTACCCGGAAATCCTCGGCTGGCAAGGGCTTTGAGTAGAGGTAACCCTGAGCGTAGTCACAGCCCATCTGTATGAGCAAGTCACGTTGCACGACGGTTTCAACACCTTCGGCGATCGCTTTGATACCGAGTTTGTGAGCCATGACGACAATGGCTTCACATAATGCGTGGGATTCATTACCTTGACTCAATCCAGCAATAAATGACTGGTCTATCTTCAGATAATCGATGTCGAACTTTGACAGATAGGCAAGCGATGAATAACCTGTCCCAAAGTCATCGACTGCGACCTTAACACCTGCCTCGGCAAATCGCCGCAGCTTGTCCGCGATCGCCGGATCCTTGCGTAACAAAAGTCCTTCAGTAATTTCAAGCACGATGTTTTCGCCGGGTAATCCCTCTGCTTTGAGATAGTCAACCCAGTCAAGCTGGTGCGGGCTGTTGTTCCTGAACTCGACTGGTGACTTGTTGACACTAATCGCAAACGCCTTGCCTCCAAGCGGAATCCAGGCCTTGGCATTGGCGACGGCTCGAGTAATGATCCAGTCACCGATGTCCGTTATCAAGCCACTGTCCTCTGCCACGGGAATGAACTCGGTGGGGGTTATGAAACCTCGAACAGGATGGTTCCATCGAAGCAGTAGCTCTGCCTTATAGATCCGGCCAGTCGCGAGGTCTACGATTGGCTGGTAGTAATCGAGAAACTGGCTTGCCTCAAACGCGCGCCTCAAGTCGCGAATCAGCTGGGTTCGGTGATTCAATGCATCTTGCAACGTGCTGGTATAGAAGCTGAAGCGGTTACCGCCACTGCGCTTTGCCACGTACATCGCCATGTCGGCGTGGCGCAGAATCTCATCAACATTGCTGGCATCATCAGGGTACACGCTGATGCCTATGCTGACGTGCACGTAGACTTGCTCGTCGCCGAGATTGCGTGGACTCGCCACACTGTCCAGGATCCTTTGAGCAATGGCATGGATACGCTCCAGATCCGACTGCGTGATGAGAATCACATTGAACTCGTCTCCACTGAAACGGGCAACCGTGTCACTGTCACGCAAACATTTCTGGATACTCTGACTAACACTCACGATCAACTCGTCTCC
>CAZBIN010000215.1:2077-5275 GCA_964491995.1 uncultured Orrella sp. | reverse complement strand
ACTGGCAGACGACCAAAGCGAGCTTTCAGCGCGTTTTGCCAGCAGTTCAATTGCTGACAAGTTCTGTGGCGTTGCCTATTGGTTAAGCGCTGAGGGTCTCCCTCTTATCGGTGGCAGCATTGCACGATTTCACTGCGAGACCTTTGCCGAGCACGAAGCTGGCGATCACGTCATCTTCATTGGCCACGTTACACAATTCGAGCACGCCAGAGAGGACGACCCCCTGGTTTTCTACAAAGGTGCCTACATGATGTTGGCCCAGTCGCTCAGAGAATGGGCAGCTGACGGGCGGATATCAACAGAAGCACTGGTGGAGGCACGAGTCAGTATCTATCGCCTGTTATTAGGTTTTGCATGCGAACGGGCTGATCCGTCGGATCTTGACGCCATAGAAGATCATCTCAAGAAAATGGAAGGCATGACAGGACGTGGGGACATGGCAGATCGGGCGCATGCCGCACTGGATTTCTTTGCCTTGATCACTCGATCTGCACACAACGATGTGCTTGCGATAGTGTCGAAGTCACTAAGCACTCTAATGCTTCATGCGGTCAATGCCCAAGGCACGGTGATGACCTGGCCGGCTTTGCATCAACCTGAGCTGACACCCATTCGCTGGGCGATTCTTGCCAGTCTCAGACAACGCAATCACGAGGCTGCTGTTGTTGCATTGAATGAGTATTTCGCCCATGTCCTTCGATTCCAGAGCCAGATAAAGCGTTAAGTTTCGTAACGAGATTAAACGCCACCGCAACCAGAGGTTTCCTTGGCATCAGTGCCTGCTTTATCAATATCTAAGGAGTTTCTCAGTGGCCAGCACATTGTTCGAACCTTTCAGACTCCGTGGGCTGACATTGAGCAATCGCGTAGTCGTTTCGCCGATGTGTCAATACAGCGCCGTGAATGGTAATGCGAGCGACTGGCACATCATTCATCTTGGTCAATATGCTGTTTCAAACGCCGGGTTAGTGATTCTTGAGGCAACAGCAGTGGAATCCGAAGGGAGGATTACAGCAAGCTGCCTGGGTCTCTGGAGTGACAGTCAGCAGGAGGCGCTGGACCGTGTTTTACGGATCGTGCGGCCATTTGCAACTATGCCTTTTGGAATTCAACTCAGTCACGCCGGACGCAAAGCCTCTGTTCGTCCACCCGGACAAGGAAGAGGAAACCTGGATCCACAGGATGGCGGGTGGCAGATTTTCGGTCCCACGTCTGAACCGTTTGATGTCGGCTGGCAAAAACCTGTGGCACTTGACAGACAGGGTATGCAAAGAATACGCAATGCGTTTGTACAGGCCGCAGTCCGCGCCGATGAACTAGGCTTGGAGTTGCTTGAAATTCATGCCGCACACGGATATCTGTTGAGTTCTTTTCTGTCCCCGCTTGGCAACGGCAGAAACGACTCATACGGTGGCAGCCAAGAGAATCGCATGCGGTTTCCGCTTGAAGTCATTCGCGCAGTGCGCGAGGTATGGCCCGAACACAAGCCTCTGGGTGTTCGTTTCAATGGCACTGACTGGCTGGAAAATGGTCTTCATGTCGCTGACGCAGTGCAATTTGCTCATGCATTAAAAGATCTCGGTTGTGACTACATGGATCTCTCATCCGGAGGCAACGCAAGAGCAAGAATCCCTCTGGAGCCGGGATATCAAGTGAGATTTGCCGAGCAAGTCAAACGCGATGTGGATGTTGCAACGATGTGTGTTGGACTTATCCGCGATCCAAAACATGCGGAATCCATTGTGGCCTCAGGTCAGGCAGATCTTGTCGCGATCGGGCGTGGATTTCTGTACAACCCCCGATGGGTGTGGCATGCAGCACACGAGCTTGGCGTGCCCTACGAAGTTGCGCATCAATACATCAGGGGAGCGACCCCTTCCGGTATGCCTTCTCAAGACACAGTACTCGACTAATCGTTCAGGCAAATTGGATGAGAGGAATGCGGCAAACCAGGCGCAGAATCTGCCTCCCAGCCGAGCCACTCAACACAGACTCGTCGAACAGTTCCAATGAAAACAAGCGCGATGGCAAGGACACCGAACATGGAAATTCACATTAGTCAAAATGCAGATCTCAAGGTCTTGAAATCGGATGATTTCAAGAATTTCAAGATAGTTTTCAACGGAGCACAGAATGACGAGAGTCCACAAATCATCGCCAAGGCCCTGTGCACTCTTGGTACGCTGGCCGATGAGAATCATGCATGGATTGATGCTCAGCAATTAATTGTCCAATCAGGAAAGGGAAATGATCCCGCATGGCTTCGAGGCTTTCATGATATGACCGCACTTGGCAGAAAGTATGGTTTCGTTCAGGATGAACCGATGAAAATTCGTGCGCACATTGAATGGGCCGTCTCTGAAGGTTCAGACTAACCATAAAGATGCATAAAGCACGGCTGGAACTCATAAGGCCACCAGAGTGTATCCCTGGATTGACCAGCGGATTATCCTGAAATCGGTCTCTTGAGATCGAAGCGCTTGTCAATACTTAGTTGAGGAGAAGCAATGACACCGGTGGAACGTCTGGAAGCCGTCTACGAAATCGAGCAAAACCTGTTCAAGTATGCGCGAGGTGTGGATCGCCGGGACTGGGATCTTGTGAGGCTCAGTTATCACGAAGATGCTCACGACAATCACGGCAGTTATAAGGGCCGTATTGACGGATTGATTGGCTGGATGAAGCAACGGCATCAGGGTATCCAGTACTCGATCCATTTAATTAGCAATATTTCGATCGAGTTTGTCAGCGACAAGAGTGCGCTGGTCGAGAGCTACTTTACAGCTTACCAGCGTGTCACCCGTCCTGACACGTCAGGCGAATCCATTGATAACCAGTCTATTGGTCGCTATCTGGACCACGTCACCCAGTGCGATGGACACTGGAAAGTTGCGAATCGGGATGTGGTGTTTGATTTCTACTTTTCTTCACCCAGTGACGATTCGCCTCTTCTGCCAGCGGGTGCTACCAGATCGTTACGAGATCGCGAGGACTTGCGTTATGTTCTGGAACGTAAACTCAAAATCTTACCCAGCTGACTCAGCGTTAACTTACATTACCCCCTGATCCTGCGCATGGTTGCACATTCGTACGTGCAGAACGTGTCAAGGGTGGGAGCATCGCTTTCTGGAATAAAACACTGAAACTGTTAGGACACGTCATTGCAAGACATTCCAATCTCGCACAGCTGCCATTTCC
>CAZBIN010000215.1:0-2067 GCA_964491995.1 uncultured Orrella sp. | reverse complement strand
AACCCGTAGTCTGTCAGGATGCAACAAAGCTTCCAATACTGACTGCCCAATTGAGAAGAGATTTGCTTAAGACATATACACACCATTAAGCAGGGGCGCTCGATCTGCTCTGCCTGTCCAAGTAGGAATAGCGGAACTCACGGGCATTCTGAAATACATCAGGCAACTGACGACCATTGGGTAAGGTAAGCCACGTGCGGAGCAGGTGACGCTTGAGAGTTGGATCAGCATAATCCTGATATTTGGTTCTCGAGTGCAGAATGCCGTAATTGTTTCCGACCTGTACATCGCCGGGTTGCATGCTAAAACTCAGTTGCACATCCGGATCACGACAAAGACTTTCAAATAGCTCTAACGCTTCGATCTGAGCAGCAGACAGCTTCGGTACGTCATCAAACCTTTGTGCAGTTTCTATGTAACGACGCTTGTAAAGCGCACTCACCTTGCCGTTATGAACATTCATCACCGGGATGCTTTGAATCTTTATTCCCAGAGGATGCTGCTCTCGGGTATCAAAGTGAAATGGCTGTTGCAGCACGTCGATCAGATCAGGCCGCGTTTTAAGAATCTCATTGAAAATCGTCGAAACACTCACCAGTTTGCTGACACCTCCTGATTGAGCTGTCCGCAAACAGAGGAGCATGAAGGCATCACCTCCATCGTTATGAAAGGTCAGTTCATCGTCCGTCTGGAATCCTCTGACTTCCGCGGCTGATGCCACCTTCTGGCCGGTGTTGGTGACATCATGAAGCAAGCGGCCTGCTTTGTCCTGCGGTTGCGGGGTTCCCATGTGAACTGATAACGCCCAAAAGACCTGTCTGGCCTGAGGTAGCGAGTATCGCTCAACGGGCACGCCACGAAGCACAGCGAATCCCCTGCCCCCTTCCAGCTGTTCCCGGATCTCTTCGAATTTCGCTGCAATTCGCGGCATTGCAAAATCATCACGTCCCTTCTTAAGCAGCTCCTCCACGGGAAGGCTGGACCCCTTCGCGACACGATCCATTTCGCTGATTTCGTCAGCCGTGAATCGACTCATCCAGTCGCTCTCGTCCTGAAAGTCTTTTGACTTCCACGCTTGCAATCCCGTAAAAATCTTGTTCATCTTTATAGTCTCCATACAGTGATTTCAATTCTGTCTGCAACGACGGCTGCCACATGCTCAAGACTGGTTTCAAGAGGCTAATCGACTCATCTGCGATCATGGCAACAAACACCCGTTCAAAAAGAAAGGACCACAGTGAACAGCACATGCGTCTGCAGTCCTTCCAATCCAGCGCTGGCCAATACACTTAGGCCAGATCGTTTTGTCCTCTCTTCTGGCGAAAGTTTTCTACAGCACGCATTCCAGACAGAGCTCTCGCAGCATCCACTAGCTCATCAAACACTGGAATGCCAAGTCTGACTGCCTTCGTCCGGTATCTCTGCTTTTGCTCTTCTATGACAAGATCTCCATCTGATCTCAAAACGAGCAATACATGACCAGGATTCTCAGCGTTCTCTTTCATTCTGATAACCGCCTGCATGAGGTTGCCCAGGATGTCCACGTGCTTGAACGTCGCCACGACTGTCATGTTGATATGAATCACCACAGCTGCGCCCTGCGCCTGACCCAGCGCGGCAAGGACTCTCTGTACGATCATGCCTTGCTCGGCCTGAAGGGCACCCGCAGGCACATCGACTGGATTATGAACGCTTGAACCAGCAGGCAATTTCAAGTTATCCAGCAATTGCGTGACCTGCGAACTGAACCGTGCCAAAGCAAAGCCTGCTCTGGCAAATGCGTCAGCTCCTAAAACACTGGTACCACCTCCATTGCCAAACAAGATGACAGAGTCAGTTATACCTTGCATCGGCGCAAGACACTGGAACATGAGAAGCATGTTGACAAGCTCGTCGACTGTCTCGACTGTAACCAGGCCCGTCTGTCGGGCAAGCGCGCCCCAGGCAGCACCGTTGCCAGCTAGCGCGCCCGTGTGGGAGATTGCGGCAACCTGACCTTGCTCAGTACTGCCTCCCTTGAGCAGTACAATAGGTTTGCGTATAGAAGCTGCGCGTAACACTTCAAAC
>CAZBIN010000214.1:0-5292 GCA_964491995.1 uncultured Orrella sp. | reverse complement strand
ATTCGAACTCACGACCCCTTGCACCCCATGCAAGTTATTATAATCCAGGAAACCCCACTATAACAGCACTTATATATTCATATGTGACTGTTATTTAAAAGATTAACGATTCTTAAGTCGTTCACTCTAGTTCAACCTGATCCCTGAAAATTCGCTAGAATACTAGGGACAAACTAGGGACAAAACTGGACTGAGCTATGGCACAAGATAAGCAGCTTCACCCGAAAGGCAAAGTATTCTCAGAACTTGAGCTTCAAGCAATCCAAGACGTCGGTGTCATCCTGATTGAAACAGAAAATTTTCGTGGCCGTGCCCGCGCAAGCAACAAGGGCGTCTCGATTACCTGGTCATACCGATTTTTTAGCCTTGCCCAGAAAAAACAAAGGGAGATCGGCTGCGGCACTTGGCGTGCCGGCGGCAAGACCAAAATGAAGGACATCCGCCAGAAGCGTGATCGCTTTGCGCTGGAAGTTGCCAACGGTGTCGATCCTCTCATAAAAAAAGAAGTCAGTGAGTTGGAACAAGTGCGCAGACTTGAGGAAGAGAAGCAACTGGCGGCCGAGCGCGAGGCTCAGGTCCGTGCTCAAGCCGAAGAGCTTCTGCCGACTGACTCCCTGATGCGCGACTGGATTGCCTCCCTATCCCACCAGGACGGCGGGAAGACCGTCCAGGACCGGTATGAAAACCACATCAAGAAAAAGATCGGTGCCATTCCACTGCGAGAGCTAACAGACAAGGACGTCGTCAAACTGGTGAAAGGGATTGTCGCGAGTGGTAAAAACCGGACGGCCGAACTAGTTGGCATCGATCTTCGGTCAGCGTTTCGTTTTGGAGAAAAGCGCCAGCCTTACCGCCGACTTCTACTCGAAGGTAATCCACTGGATCTCGTTGAAGTCAATCCGCTTCTGGATAGAAGTTACACAGGCGTGAAAGAGCGTGTTCTGTCCGATGACGAGATCACCCAACTGGATAGATTGCTTCACAACATCCGTCATGACTATGCCAACGCGCCCGCTGGTACCAAATATGAAGTAACAAGACCAATTCAGGAAAGCGTCGAGTGTGCAATCTGGCTAATGCTCGCAACCACCTGCCGGGTGGGTGAAACAACGCTTGCGCGCTGGGAGGACGTAAACTTTGAAGCGCGAGAATGGTTTATCCCACGCGAGCATGTCAAGGCAACCCGAGGTCGCGAACACAAAGCACACTCCGTCTACCTATCCGATTTCTCAATCACGGTGCTGAGACGTTTGCAACGCATTTCTGGTCACAGCCCCTTTCTGTTTCCAAACAAAGCTAATCCTAATGCCGCGATGGGGGAAAAAGAGATCACAAGGCGAATTGGCGAGCGGCAGGTCAGTTTGCATAAAACTAAGGGGAAAAAAAATCGCGCTGCGAACGACAGTCTCGTTTTGCCTGGCGGACGCTGGACGAGCCATGACTTGCGTCGTACAGCTGCAACATCGATGATCAGCCTAAAAATAAACAAGGATGTGATCGACAGATGTCAAAACCATGTTGTAAAGGAGGACAGAAAAGGTTCACGACGACATTATTTTCATTACAAGTATGACGAGGAGATGCAGCACGCTTGGGAAACCTGGGGTGCAAAGCTAGCTGAATTGGCACCACTTGCGGCATCAAAAAAATAAATTTTCAAAATAGGCCTAAAGAGTTTTGACTAGTGGTCGTAAAGAGAGAGACATCAACTCTTTTTACATACCGTCATGGCCCACATCAAATCCTCCAAGGCACATTCCTCGAGCATCGATCCTCACGGCCTTTATCGTTTATCAAGTTTCCTTCCCCATACCGGAATCTCAAGGACTTCCTGGTATCGCAGAATGGAAGAGAAAAAGGCACCACGCCCAGCTTTCAAATACTCTCGGAGAGTGAGTGTTTGGCGGGGTGCTGACATTCTTCGGTGGCTTGAGGATCCGATGGCATGGTCGCCAGACGATGAGATCGCAGGCGACACAGACAAGTTTGTAACAGAATCGAAGCGCCCATTTAGAGCCCCACCCCCACAAAGCTCTCAATCTGCTGCACTCGCTGGTGTCTGCCAGCCATGCGGGAATACATGGTCGAGCCACAAGCGCAGAAACCAGAGCAATGAGCAGAGTATCCACATGATCCTCAAGGCTGTTGGTCCGAACGGGATCGGACATATGTGCGATTGCTTACGCCCTTCCTACACCAGCCCAATTGAAGCAAAACGCCAGAAAGAAAGTGAGACCGATGTCCTGAAGTACGCGAGTGTCGGAGCGAATTCACTGCACGGAGGAACACAAAGATGAACGAGTCTGTAATCGAGTCCATAGCAAGACTCCTCAAGGGTGAACCAAACCACAAGCTATCCAAGGTGGATGACAAGCGCTTCGGCAGCCATGGATCACTCAGCGTGAAACCCTCCAAACGCTCGTGGTTTGACCATGAGGCAAACAAGGGTGGTGGCGTACTGGATCTGGTGGTTCACCTAGGTGCTGCCATAGATCACGCCCGGGCATGTGAGTGGCTCAAGAACAAAGGCCTTCAAACGAGCTCACCAAAGGCGATGACCATGTCAGAAGAAATTTTCTCCTATATGGATGCGCAAGGACTTGAGGTATTCCAGGTCGTGCGCACCAACACACCGAGCGGAAAGCAGATAAGGCAACGACGGATTGTTAACGGCCAGACCGTCTGGAACCTAAAAGGGGTTGAGCGAGTTCTGTACCGCCTGCCCCAGATCTTGAACGCCAATCCAAACGAGATGGTGTTCATTGTCGAGGGTGAAAAGTGTGTTCATGCGCTTGAGATGCAAGGACTGCTGGCCACCACCAATGCCGGTGGAGCCGGGAAGTGGCTCGAGTCATACAACACTGCACTCAAGGGCAGAAAAGTGGTGATTCTGCCAGACAACGACAAACCCGGCATTGAGCATGCTGCCAAAGTTGCGCAGTCTCTCAAATCTGCCGCAAAGTCGGTCACGGTAGTCGACCTCCCTGGTTTACCCGAGAAAGGAGATGTTTATGACTGGTTTGCTGCTGGCAATACCAAACAAGATCTGATCCAGCTAACCGAAGCAGCCATTGAATCCCCTGCCAAGGAGGTGGGGGTTAGTGCACAAGGAGAAAACACAAGTCAGACCGACATGCTTGTCAACTACGTGCGTGAATGCTTTGACCTCAGACACGATAAGAATCGGGACGGACTCGCGATCAGCAGGGCAACCGGAGAGGCATTCAGACTCAACAGCGAGTCGTTCAGAGATGGTCTGCTCTCAGGATTCTACAAAATGTCCAACACTGCTGTGCGAGATTCCAGCTTGCGCGAGGCGATGATGACGATTAACGCAATGGCCAAGGCAGCAGGTGAACCACGCAACGCGAACGTACGGGTGGCAGTATCCGGAGACGGCTACCTGCTTGATATCGGCAAACCCGGCGACTCGAGGGCAATTCACATCGAGCCTGCAAAATGGCGTATTACCAACAGTCCAGATGCCTTGTTCGTTCGCGGAAACTCGATGCAGCCACTGGTCGAGCCCGTACCCTACGGTGGCGATGTCAACCTGCTTTGGAAAATGGCGAACATACCTGAAACGCAGCGCCTGCTGGTGCTTGCTTGGTTAGTGGATTGCTTGAGACCCGATACCCCTTATCCGCTGCTCGAGCTTATTGGTGAGCAAGGATCAGGGAAGAGCCTGACCAGTGAGGCCTTGCGCAGGGTCATTGACCCAAATGCAGCCAACCTGAGGGCTGAGCCTAAGAGCGCTGAGGATTTGTTTGTGATTGCTCACCACAACCACATTGTGGGCCTCGAAAACATCAGCCGACTGACTCCCCAGCAACAGGACGCCGCCTGCGTGCTAGCAACCGGCGGCGGGTTCGCGAAACGCAAGCTTTACTCGGACAGCGATGAGTCTGTGATCGTGATTCAGCGCCCGGTCATGCTGAACGGAATCGTGGCAGCAGTCACTCAACAAGATTTAGTCGATCGATGCATCAGCGTCGAATGTCCAGTACTGGAAGGCAGGTTGACGAGCGTGGAAATGTGGCGCGAGTTTAATCAAAACCTACCAAGCATTCTGGGAGGACTGCTGGACCTAGCTGCAAAGGCACTGAGTCTGATCAGCAAAGTAGAACTGCCTAAGACAGAGCGGCCGCGACTTGCGGAGTATGCCATTCTCGGTTGTGCCGTGGCCATGGCGATGGGTAAGGATCAGCACGAGTTCATGGCTGCCTTCAATACGATGCGTGCAGAGACTGTCGGGCGAACCCTGGAAGCCAGCCCTGTGGCCGTTGCTGTACAGGAACTGGTTGATCGCTACCCCAATGGCATGGAAGCCCCGCTCAAGGATATTTTGAACGCGCTGGAAAAGTATAGGCCATTGGGTACCGACGCATGGCCACGATCGGCCAAGGGTCTCGGAGATGCGCTCCGACGGGCCGCCCCTGCCCTGAGAACCCTAGGCGTTGAGTGTAAAAGCCTTGGGAAAATTGGCAGCAGCGTGCGCTGGTCAATCAGACAAAAGGCATCAACGGTCCTTGAAACATCTAAGAACAAGGTCCCCGATCTCTCGCAACCAAGGAGCCCTAGCACGACATTCACGACTTGTGCGACTTCGAAACAGGACTTTTCTTCTGAGTTGGAGGTGATCTAAATGGGAACTCCAATCGATAAGTCTTTGACGGGTTCGGTACCGATTTTGCGCAGCAATGGTCAACTCACTCTCGCGATCGGGGCATTGACGTGCCCCATTGGGCGATTGATCCTCGACGACATGACGGACCTTCGGCGTTTGCCAAAGTTCATAGCCATCCTGAAACACAAACAATCTGAGAGGCGATCCCTGCGGCGCTCGTACTCCAATAGTTGGTGGAGCGTCAATCAGTTCACGAGAAAGCGAGATGCAAGGAGATCTCCGAACCATTGTCAGGCCACAAGAGAAGCAGCACCGACCCTCGGTCAGGTTCTGCCCCAGGGCCTTGAACACGAGGCCAGACAGAATTCTGATTTCTTCAGCATTCGGTTTACTGGATTCAAAGAGCTCAGAAAGATCACTAAGAGCACTGGCTCGGAAGGGAAACAAGTCGCATCAACTGCAGCCAAAAAATTTCCGAACGAAGTCGCTAATGTCGTCAATGTCGTGCAGTCGAACACTGCTGCCTTGACTTGCGCGGCTCTCACGACTTCGAAACAGAAATCTTCTTCGACGCCAGAGGTGGTTTGAATGGAATCCGCGACCATGCTTCTGGCTCAGTTACGACAGGTAGGGATTGAGCCAACAGTGCTGGACGGTAGTCGTCT
>CAZBIN010000213.1:0-5321 GCA_964491995.1 uncultured Orrella sp. | reverse complement strand
GATCATGCCTGTGCATCAGCATGCGCTGGTCGAGAAGGGCGTCTATCTGATCGAGAATCTGTATCTTGATGAACTCGCGCGCCATCCTGGCACCGAGTTCTGTTTTGTGTTGCTGCCGACCAGGTTCAAGGGCGCCACAGGGTCGCCTGCCAGACCCATTGCCATGGTTTGAGAGATTAAAGTCGCGTCAAGGAGCATCCATGAAGCGCTATACCTCCACCCACTGGGGTGTATACGAGATTCTTGGTGATGACAAGAATCCAACGCTCGGGCCGTTTTCGCTTGATCCGGATCCGTCTCCCATCGGGTTGAACATGCTCGGTGCAGCGCAGCGTCTGCGAGTCGAGCAACCCTGCGTGCGTCGAAGCTGGCTCGATCAAGGCATGGGTGCCAATCCTCATTTGAGAGGTGTGGATCCTTTTGTGCAGGTTTCCTGGGGTGACGCTCTGGACCTGGCTGCTCAAGCCCTTTCCAGGACGATTGAGCAGCATGGCAATGAAGCGATCTTCGGAGGATCGTACGGTTGGTCGAGTGCCGGTCGGTTTCATCATGCACAGAGTCAGATTCATCGCTTCCTGAATGCTGCGGGTGGTTACGTCAAGCATCTGGATTCCTACAGCCTGGGTGCGGCAAGGGTCTTGATGCCGCACATTGTTGCCCCGATGGATGATCTGATGGCTCAGCACACCAGTTGGGACATCATGCAAGAGCACACTGAGTTATTTGTGGCGTTCGGAGGTGTCCCTGCCAAGAACGCCCAGGTCAATCCGGGCGGTGCCAGTGAGCATCTGGTCAGTGGTGGGCTGGCAGCCATGGCACGGGTCGGGGTTCAGTTCGTCAACGTCAGTCCGATGCGGGCCAACCTGGACACCGGTCAATCGTTTGAGTGGATACAGATCAGACCGAATACCGATACAGCAATGATGCTGGGGCTGGCTTATTGTATTCATGCAGCAGGTAAGCATGATGTGGCGTTCCTTGCCCGCTACTGCACAGGCTTTGAGCGGTTTGAGCCGTACCTGACGGGACAGTCGGATGGTCAGCCCAAGGATGCGCGCTGGGCTAGTGCGATCTGCGGTGTGCCGGCGCAGATCATCGAGGATCTGGCGATGAGAATGGTGAGATCCCGAACCATGCTCAATGTGTCTTGGGCGATTCAGCGGGCACATCATGGTGAACAACCCTACTGGATGCTTGTCACACTGGCGGCTATGCTCGGGCAGATTGGTCTGCCGGGGGGCGGTTTTGGGGTGGGTTACGGTGCCATGAACATGATGGGTATGGCCAATCCCAAATTTGGCGGCCCTACACTTCCGCAAGGACAATCCGCTGTGCGGGCATTCATCCCGGTGGCACGTCTGACCGACATGCTGGAAAAGCCTGGCGAGAAGTTCGATTACAACGGGTCGTCGCACACGTATCCCGGAATCGAGCTGATCTACTGGGCGGGCGGTAACCCGTTCCATCACCATCAGGATTTGAGTCGACTGATCAAGGCCTGGCGCAAAGTGCCTCACGTACTGGTCAACGAGCAGTTCTGGACTGCCAATGCCAAGTTGGCAGATATCGTGTTTCCCGCCACCACCACGCTTGAGCGCGAGGACATTGGATTTTCCACGGTGGATCGTTACGTCGTGGCCATGAAAAAAGTCATTGAGCCACTCGCAGGTGCGCGGGATGACTATGACATATTCCGCGATCTCGCCCGACGGCTCGGATGTGAGCAGGCCTACACAGAAGGCAGGGACGCGGCTCAATGGATCCGCTTGCTCTATGATGACTGTGCTGTGCGTGCCAAGGCAAGCGGTGTGCAATTGCCGGTATTTGACGCATTCTGGGATGAAGGTTTGATCGATCTTGCAAGTCCGGGCCAGTACAACATCATGCTCGAAGAGTTTCGGCGAGATCCGCAAGTGCACAGACTTAATACGCCTTCTGGAAAAATCGAGATTTTCAGTGAACGCATCGCCGGGTTTGGCTATGACGATTGTCCGGGGCACGCCATGTGGCTCGAACCGGTCGAGTGGCTGGGCTCAGAGACTGCCAGGCGCTGGCCCCTGCATCTGATTTCAGATCAGCCAGCGAGCAAGTTACACAGCCAGCTGGACCACAGCACACTCAGTCAGGCCAGCAAACTCAATGGGCGTGAGCGACTGGAGATCAACCCCCGGGATGCGCAAGACCGCAATCTCGCAACGGGTGATCCGGCGTGGGTGCAAAATGACCGTGGAAGGTGCATTGCGAGCGTTGTCGTGACAGATGATCTGGCACCCGGCGTTGTCAAACTCTCGACGGGCGCCTGGCTCGACCTTAATGACTGGGGCGAGATTGACTACGACAAGCACGGCAACCCGAATATTCTGACCCTTGACATTGGCTCATCCAGGCTGGCACAGGGATGCAGTGCGCACACGTGTCTGGTGGATGTGGTCAAGCATGAGGGACCAGCACCAGCGGTGAGTGCATACACACTGCCAGAGATCATCACGCGCTGATGTAAAACACATGTCTGTATGTGTGCGAGACCATCTTTAGCTCAGATTTGCACCCTTTGCACTGCTTTCAGGTTTCAGGGGCTTTGGAGCAGGGCCTGTGCTAACACGCGCGTACCGAGTAAAAAGTCGCGCATATCCATTTCCTCATGAGGATTGTGAGATCCATGGGCGTTACGGATGAACAGCATTGCGGCCGGCACGCCCTCGTTGGCAAATACAGCTGCATCGTGACCTGCGCCGCTCGGGATCTTTTCCATGGCGGTGCCTAGAATGTTTGTGCCCGCTTCACACAGCCGGTTTAGCCAGTATTCATCAACCTTGGCCGGGGCAGTCTCGATCTTGCGGTCAAATTCAAACTGCACCCCGCGTGACTTTTCGATCCGGTCGCACTCGTCAAGCATCAGCTGGTAGAACTGCTGCAGGGTTTGTGGATCCTGGCTGCGGACCTCGAAACTGAAGCTCACCTCTCCCGGAATCACCGATACGGCATGTGACTCAGGACGGGTTGAGCAGATGCCGACGGTCATCACCAGATCCATGCCCATTTGAAGTAACACCCGCCAGTGCTCATCAAGCCGTGACAGAAGCTCTGCCATGGCCAGTACGCTGTCCTTGCGTAACCACCGCGGCACGGCCCCAGAGTGGCCAGTTTCACCGAGGCAGCGGATGCGATTGTGGCGGATGTTGCCCCGAATGCCCGTCACGGCTGCCACAGGCCACTCGCGTGCCACCATGACGGGCCCTTGTTCGATATGCAACTCCAGATAGGCGACGATATTCTGTTTGTCGACGACGGACTCGGCGCGCTCGATACAGCCTACATCAATGCCGCAGGTTGTCATGGCTTGTCGCAGCGTTCTGGCTTCAGATCGGTGCAGATTGTCCAGTTCACTGGAAGCAAGCTTGCCGAACAGTGCAAGGGAGCCCATGTAAGCCTTGCCGTACCAGGCGCTTTCTTCGCCACGCAGCGCGAGCACGCGAACCGGATGCACTGGTGTCGTTGCACTGTCACGAATCTGCAGCAATACCAGTAAGCCCGCGACGATACCTGCCAGACCGTCAAAATTGCCACCCTGAGGCACTGAGTCGGCATGTGATCCGATGATGATGCCCGGACCTTGCAACGAGTCTTGTGGTAAGTGAATCCACAAGTTGCGCAATCGATCCCATGAACAAGCCATTCCCAAGGTCTGGGCGAATTGTTCGAGAATCTGCAACGCTGCATTCTCACCCGCCCCAAAACTCTCGCGACTCACCCCAAGCGCGTCTTGACTAGCCTGACGGATCTCGTCGAAAAGCGTCTGAGCGATGGTACCTAACTTGTCCATTGACCAATGCCTCCATGCTGCACGGACCATTTGACCGGATCGCGTGTGAAGGCTTCGATAGAAGCCAGCTTTTGTGAGGACAGGGTGTTTTGCTGGCGAAATACTTCAAATAGAGCAGGCCAGTCGATCAGGGAGTTCATCTGCAGCCTGTGATCCCGCAGCATCGACTCGGTGTACGGATAGATCCCGAAATGGATCAGTACAAAAGCATGCTCCATGACAAGCCCACTCTTGCGAAGCGCCAGGCAGGCATCGACCTTGGATTTGCCATCGGTGGTGACATCATCAACAAGCAAGACGCGCTCGCCTTCGTTGAACTGTCCCTCAATCTGCGCTTTCATGCCCCAGCCGACCGGTTTCTTACGCAGAAACAGCAGCGGCAACTCGAACGCCTGCGCCATCCAGGCTGCATAGGCTACGCCAGAGCTTTCCGCACCCACAATGGCAGAGATTTGCTGCTGTGCAATAACGTTACTGAGCATGCCGCGAGCCAATGACATCACCTGCTTGCGTGCATTGACATTGCTCAGCAGAGCCTGTGTGTCGAGATAGATGGGGCTGGCCCACCCGGAGGTGTAAAAGAAGGGCTGATCGCTGGAGACTTTGACCACATCGAGATCAATCAGCAATCTTGCCAGAACCGAGGATCTGCTGTCAGAGATCATGAATAAATCCTTCTGGTGTCCTGTGAGGGCGTCAGTCTCGAGATTAAAAAGGCGCAGCCGTTCAAGACTGCGCTTTATAGGGCTATCAGTGTCAGCCTTCGATCAGCTTGCCCAGACGGACCATGGTTGTGCCGATGGTCCATTGTTTGGCAACAGCTGGCATGATCAGCACGGTGTTGTCGTAGGGTGCTGTGACGCTTTCTTGCCCGTTCATCGCAATAGATTCGCCTTTTTTCTTGATGACCTCGAGTCCGGTAAACGGCTGCACAAAACTGAAATCCAGTGATTTGGCAACAACTGCCTCTGTGACTTCAATCACACGCTGGCGCCCTGCGTAGTGCAGCTCGCTTTTGAAGTGAGGCTTTGCGGTTGCCAGTGACAGCGTTCCCGTGTCGACCAGAAAACGCATCAGAGTGTCCTGTGCGACATCTGCAGCAAGTTTTTCCCAATGCTGTCCGCACTCTACAAGAATGGCCACTTTCGGGCTGGCAGGATCGGCAAATGCACCACGCTCGATCATGCGCAGGCCCATCGGATGGCCCGTGTCGTACATCAGGTACTGAGGCACACCGAGGCGTTTGGACATCTCGACCGCTTTGCCGGCACCCTGACCGGACACGCCACAGACCATCAGGGGGGCACATGGCTCGTGCATCGAATGGATATCAAGCAAGAAATCTGCCTCATCCACAAATCGGACCAGCTCACGGGCGCGGGTCAGTTCGGTCGAGGTTTTATCACTTTTGAGGGCGTCGTCGCCCCACACGCGGTTCAGGTCCTGGTCCACATAACGGTTGGTCGACGGCTTTTCTGGATCCCAGCGGGCAAATGCT
>CAZBIN010000212.1:4072-5351 GCA_964491995.1 uncultured Orrella sp. | reverse complement strand
AAAGAGTCTTGATATCAGTTGCGGGTAAATGCCACTATGCATGCCACAGTGGCACAGGAAATGGAGTGAGGGTATTTCAGCAAGACAGAAATAGAACATCAAAGCAGGTGTGGATATAAAGGGACTCTCATCGGTCCCCGTTACAAAATCCAAAGCTCATAAAACTCGACCCACGAAAATAACTAAACTATATTTAATAAAAGTAGGTTCTTTTAATTCAAACAAACTAAAATACCTGCCTAGCCAGGTATTTTTCATTGACTCGTCATGCTGCCCACCACCTCAACACACTCGGTGAGGCCATACAACGGCAGCAGGCACCTCCCTCTTTTGTGGCCAGCAACCGTTGCTCTTCTTGACAGAGTCATACAAAATCCCCACAAGAACGTTGCCGATCGAATTTGCCAATCACCGACCGTTAATCGCCTCGACAAATTGTCGCCGTATGGGAATACTCGTGAAAGCTCTTAAAAGGCACTCATAACGTCCAGAATCGCCGGTCCAAGTGTCACGATAAAAAGAGCCGGCAAGATACAAATCATCATCGGAATCGTCAGCTTGACTGGCACTTTGGCCGCGGCAGTCTGTGCCAGACGTTTGCGCTTGGTTCTGAGGGCCTCGGAATGCACTTTGAGCGACTCAGACACACTGGTACCAAACTTGTCAGCCTGGATCAACATTGCAACCAGCGCGTTGATTTCTTCCAGCCCTGTTCGCAGCGCCAGCGATCTCAATGCCTTGGCTTTCGGCACCCCGGCTCTAAGCTCAAGACTCAGCAGCTTGAAGTCTTGCGCCAGCACTTTGCTCTGCGCACCAATAAGTTGACCCACCCTGGCAATTGCACTGTCAAGACCAAGCCCTGCAGAGACGCAGACACGAATCAAATCCAGTGCATCCGGAAAATTCTCAAAGATCTCCGTTTGACGAGTTTTTACGCGCTGATCCAAAAACAAGTTGGGCAGGTAATAACCAACAGCAAGCAATACGAGGGACCAGAAGAAGAGATTGATCAGTGAGATTTCAATCTCAAGATCCTCGACAAGATAAAAAAGCAGGAAAGGGACCAGAAAAATGATCGGTAGTAATGACTTCAGTCCGTAGAAAAAAACCACCGATGTATTTGATCGAAAGCCGGCCTGAGAAAGCTTGACCCGCAACTTTGACGTGTCCTCTTCCGAGCCTGGCATTGACCAACGGACCAGTGGAGCAAAAAACCGCTCCAGCATCCCTTTGAACTGAACACGATTGCCCTCGAGCAGATCCTCTGGCAATTCACTGC
>CAZBIN010000212.1:0-4062 GCA_964491995.1 uncultured Orrella sp. | reverse complement strand
TCCAGGCTCTTTTCACTAAACACCCTGAACAGGTTCCAGACCAGGGCCAGGAAAACCACGTAAATAATCGCTAGAATGCTGATGATATGTATGGGCATGTGCGACCTCCTAAATCTTGATCCGGATCATGCTGCGCATCCACAAGCCGCCGATCGCCATCAGGCCGAGACCGCCAAACAACATGTTCCTGCCCACCGGGTTGGTCCACAAGGTCTTGAGCATATCGGGATTGATAACCGCAAGTACGGCTGCAATCAGAAACGGCATCGCCCCGAGTACCAACGCAGAAAACCGCCCTTCCGCTGTCATCGCAATCACTGAGGTGCGCATATCAACCCTCTCGCGAATCAAAGAGGCAATACCCTCAAGCAGACCCGCCAGATCACCACCGACTTCGCGATTGATCGCCACAGCCACTGCGAAGAATCGCATGTCTGCACTACCAATCCGCTCTGCCAGATCGGCCAGGGCCTTGGTCGTCGGCACCCCGAAATTGATTTCTGATTGAGCTCGCGCAAACTCGCTGGCGATAGGCTCTGGTGACTCGGTTGCTGCCATCTGGATCGCTGGACCAAACGCGTGCCCGGCCTGCATGGCACGTGCGATAAACTCGAGCACATCCGGCAACTGGTCCTCAAATTTCGTTGCCCGAGATTTGACCCGACCCCGCAAGTAAAAAAAAGGCAGTACCAATACAAGCAAAGCTAGCACAAGCCCAACAAGCCCCGACAACCCAAAACTCACCACAGCAATGAATGTCGCGACACTCATGCCGAACACGATCATGAGAAACGTGTCCAGTGTGAGGTTGCCGTGCCCTGAGCTCACGAGTATCTTGTCCATGTCGACAAGAAACCCGACCCGACCGATCTGCTCACTTAGCCAGGGAACCTTGCTGTAGGCCCGCTCAACCTGAAACTGACTCTCTTGTGGTGTGGTCGCAGAAATCGCCTGCAGCCTCAACTCAAGTCCCCGGCTTGCCCGACCCTTGTACATGTTCCAGAGTACAAAGCCAAACGCCACCGACATGATCAGTGCCATGCAACCGAGCGCCAGCAGTATCAACAAGAGGCTAGACATGGACCAGGCCCTGACAGGACTTCAGATTCGGTCCGGATCAAACAGATGATCCGCCAATGCCGCGCCACGTGAAGCCAGCTTGTCGGCGAACTTTGGACGCACACCGGTAGCACGAAAGTGACCTAAAACAGCACCGTCAGGTGCAAGGCCAGTCTGCTCAAATTTGAAAATCTCCTGCATCGTGACCATATCGCCTTCCATGCCCGTGATCTCGTGAATCCCTGTCACCTTTCTTTTGCCGTCACTCATGCGTGCCGCATGGATGACGACCGAAATGGCCGCCACAATCTGCTGGCGCAAAGCCCTCAAACCAACCTGCAAGCCTGCCAGACCCACCATGTTTTCCAGGCGAGTGATGGTGTCGCGTGCCGTGTTGGCGTGGATCGTCGTGATCGACCCCTCATGACCCGTGTTCATGGCCTGCAACATATCCAGCACCTCAGCCCCGCGAACCTCACCGACGATGATACGGTCAGGTCGCATCCGCAGCGCGTTCTTGATCAGCGCTCGCTGATCAATCTCGCCTTTGCCCTCAAGGTTGGGTGGACGCGTCTCAAGGCGCACCACGTGAGGCTGCTGCAGTCGCAATTCGGCCGCATCTTCGATGGTCACAATACGCTCATACTCCGGGATGAAACCGGATAGGATATTCAACAAGGTTGTCTTGCCGCTACCCGTACCGCCAGCTACCAGAAGATTGGTCTTGGCCTTGACCAGCGAGGAGATGACTGTTGCCATGTCCGCGGTCAATGAGCCGTATTCGACGAGATTGCTCATCTTGAGCGGGACCTCGGAGAATTTGCGGATTGACACGACAGGTCCATCCAGCGCCAGTGGCGGAATGATGGCGTTGACACGAGATCCGTCCGGCAGACGCGCGTCAACCATTGGACTTGACTCATCTATGCGACGACCTACCCGCCCGACAATTTTCTCGATGATCTTGAGCAAGTGATCATCACTGTCAAAGCGAACCCGGGTTTTTTCCAGTCGACCTTTGCGTTCGACAAAGACCGACTTTGCGTTGTTAACGAGAATATCCGAGACTGTGGGATCTTTGAGAAGTACCTCGAGCGGTCCAAAACCCGTAATCTCATTCTGAATGTCATTGACAAGACGGCCCAGATCGTCCGTGCTCAAAATCAGCTGTGCATCGGACACCACCCTCTCGACGCATCTTCTCAAATAGGCTTTGAGATCGGGCTCAGACATATTCTCGGTCGCGGCCAGATCGAGCATCTCCAGCACTCTCTGGTGCACGCGAGATCGCAGATCAATACCCAGCCGGTCAGACTGCTGATCGCGCTCATCGTCCGAAGTCCGTCGGATATTGAAAGCGCCGGCATCCTGGCGCAACAGCGACTCTCGAAAATCCATGTCTTATTTCTTCCTGAAAAGTGACCCGATAAACGAATCCGCAAAAAGGCGGGTCAGGAGTGACCTGGATTTTTCTTCCCCCGCGATCTCGCACAGGCCTCGCGAAAGCGCACGCAAGCTTTCCGTGACGGGCGATTCAAAGGCGAGTTTGCCAATCGGGATACCCAGGTTGACTGACTCGGTTGCCTTGCGAAAATCGTTGGGCACCAGGTAGGAAATGTCACGACCGATCGTCTCTTGCATTTTCTCCATCGGCAAGACAATCATGTTGTCCATCCGGTTCACCAGAACATGAATTTTGTCATTCTGGTACCCCAGCATGGAAAACACCCGCAACTGCCTGACCATCGCACGCAGGTAGTTCACCATCGGTTGCATGACAGGAAAAATGTAGTCCGCCCGGTCCAGCGCCTTCATATTGACCGAGTCAAGATTGTGGGCAATGTCCAGAATCACGAAATCGTAATCCTGAATCGCCAGCGTGATCAGGTTGTCAACCTGTTGGGCTGTGATGCCAGCAGACTTCTCCGGGCTGTCAGGCGCCTTCAAAAGATAGTAGCCGTCAGCGACCTGTTGCGCGGCCGATGCAATAACCGTCGAGTCAAGCCCGGTCTGGCGCACAATATCGCCAAGGGACTGTGGACCAATCTTCTCCATCACATAAAAAGCCGCATCCCCGTCCTGAAGATGAAGATCGATAAACAAAACCCGCTGAGAAAACTCCTGCGACAGCACATAGGCAAGATTGGTTGAGACGAATGTCGCACCGGCACCGCCTTTGCAAGACACAAACGTCGCGACTTTACCCCTGGCGCTGTATGTCGAGGACAGGTAGCGGCGACTCCGGATACGCTCAAGCGCATTCAGAACATCATTAGGAACCAGGGGCAGACCAACCACCTCAGACACCCCTGCGTGCATCAGTCTTTGCAGATCCTCTGTCGTGTAGGACTCACACAGATAGATAAAGACCGGTTTGCTTCGCTCCCGGGTGCACTCAGCGATGATTCGCAAATCGTTGTCATTGACCGACGGGGCATCGAGAAATACCACGTTCGTCGTCACGAGGTCGACACGCTCCAGACGGATCTGCCCCTCCTGGCGCTCGAGAAGGACGAACTGATCATCCAGGAGTCGCTTCTCCAGAATATCAGTCAACTCTCGTCTGAGTTCGGTCGTGGATGCGATGACCGCAATTTTCATGTGATGTCCGCTTCCTGCTTACTTGATACCGCCGCCAGCCGAGGCACCCCCTGCCCCGCCAGAGGCCCCTCCACCCGTCGACACACTTTGTGACTTCGGCGTGTCGAAGGACTTCTGATATGTCTTGATGGTTGCCTGAGCTGCAGGTCCATCCAGACCCGGCACTGTGGCATTGTCACGCGGAGCATCCGGATTGACATATTGAGCGGCTGCAAGATTACGCACGGCAACACCAAACTCGGGATCCGGATCCCAGCGATGCTGACAGCCGGCCAGAATCAGACAAACCAGCGCAATGAGTACACCATGGGGTCTGAAGTGACTTCCTGAATTCATCATTTGCCCCATCAGTAACCGTAGTCCTGAACAATACGGATCGCACTCGATCGGCCTGCACCAGAA
>CAZBIN010000211.1:1791-5394 GCA_964491995.1 uncultured Orrella sp. | reverse complement strand
CAGCGCCCGCACCGCGTTCATGCGCCGCCAGCACATCGGTACGATAAGCATCAAACGCGATGTCCTGGGTTGCCGACAGAAACGCCACCAGAACCGCCAGTACGGCCAGTGATCCGAGCGACGTTGCCGGTGACATCTGACCCATCACCAGCAATCCGATGGCCAGCAGGCACTGGGTGATCAGCATCCAGCCGCGTCGACGCCCCAGAAAGCCTGGGCTGTAGCGGTCAATGACCGGCGCCCACAGAAACTTCAGGGTATATGCAGTCCCCACCAACGTCAGGAAGCCGATTTCCTGCAAGGACACCTGCTCGACGGTCGCCCAGGCCTGCAGCGTGCCGCCCGTCAGGGCCAGCGGCAAGCCACTCGCAAAACCGAGAAACAGTAACGGCGAGACCCGCCTGCCGACATAAATACTGAGCGGGACTTTCATGCGTTTGGTCCTCAGGCGGATGTTTCGGAAGTGAATCGGTAGAGCGCCAGCGTGGCACGCCAGCCAGCCAGCCACTTGACTTCACGGCGAGGTCCATAGGTTGCACGTTCAAGAATCCGCAGCCCGATCTTGTCGCAGAGATCCTCAAAATCTTTGAGCGTGCACAGATGAATGTTAGGCGTGTTGTACCAGGCGTACGGCATCTGGCCGGTCACTGGCATCCGGCCCCTGAGCAGCGAAATGCCATGCGGGAAGTAGCCGAAATTGGGAAAAGACACAATGCCGTAGCGGGCTACCCGCGCCATCTCTCGCAGGATGTGCTCGGTGCGATGCATGGACTGCAACGTCTGCGACAGCACGACCGTATCAAAACAGTTGTCCGAGAAAAGTGCCAGACCGTCCTCCAGATTCTGCTGCAGGACATCCACCCCGAGACGGGCACAGGCCAGCACCCGGTCGTCATCAATCTCGACACCAACCCCGGTGACGTCCCTGGAGGTCTGCAGGTGATCGAGCAAGGTCCCGTCACCGCAGCCCAGATCCAGGACTCGTGTACCGGGCTCGACCCACTGGGCAATTCGAAGTAAATCCGGACGAACGTTGCGACTCATGCTGAAGCTCCCGAGGTCAGTCTGAGTGTGCGGGCAATTCGCTCAAAATATGCCCGCACAACGCCGTGATAACGGGGGTCCGTGAGCAAAAACGCATCATGCCCGTGGGGCGCATCAATTTCAGCGTATGTCACCGGTCGCTCATTGTCGAGCAACGCGCGCACGATCTCGCGCGAACGTGACGGGGGAAATCTCCAGTCAGTCTTGAAAGAGACCAGCAGAAAGTCCGCCTCGGTACCGGCCAGCGCACGTGTCAGATCGCCGCCGGTATTTCTCGCCGGATCAAAATAGTCCAGCGTTCGCGTGATCAGCAAGTAGGTGTTGGCATCAAAATATCTCGAGAATTTCTCACCTTGATAGCGCAGATAGGACTCGACCTCAAACTCCACCCCGTAGTCGTAGCGATAGGCCCCGTCGGCGGCCGGTTCACGGCGTGTGCGACCAAACTTCTGCGCCATGTCGTCATCGGAAAGGTAGGTAATGTGTCCCACCATCCGGGCCACGGTCAGGCCTCGCCTGGGCACCACCCCGTGGGCGTAGTAATCCCCATCATGAAACTCCGGGTCGGTGATGATGGCGCGTCGTGCCACCTCGTTAAAACCGATGTTCTGTGCCGACAGCTTGGGCGTGCTGGCAATGACGATGCAATGCGCCAGACGGGCCGGGCAGGTAAGCGACCAGCTCAGCGCCTGCATGCCACCCAGTGATCCGCCCATCACGGCTGCAAACCGGTCAATCCCGAGCACATCCGCCAGGCGCATCTGGGCGCGCACCCAGTCCTCCACGGTCAGCACAGGAAACGCGGCCCCCCATGGCTTGCCGGTCTCCGGGCGAATCGATGCCGGGCCTGTCGATCCGAAACACGACCCGAGGTTGTTCACGCCAATGACGAAGAACACATTCGTGTCGACCGGTTTGCCCGGCCCCACCATGTTGTCCCACCAGCCCAGCTGGTCTGGGTCATCTTCCAGATAACCGGCGACATGGTGTGACGCATTCAGTGCGTGGCAAATCAGCACCGCATTGGACTTGTCGGCGTTCAGCGAGCCATAGGTCTGCACCGCAAGCGTGTACTCACCCAGCGACTGACCACTGTCGAGCGGCAAAGGGGTATCGAAATAAAAGAACCGGGTTTTGACGGGACCGACCGAACCCTCTTGATCTGGCGAGGGGTCGATGCCAGCCGGGCTGACTGCGTCGGGCAAGCGTTCGGATGAAGCCTTTTCTGTCAAGGCAATTGGCGCGAGTGAATCTGTCATTTGACGGACCTCTTTAGCTGGATTTGTGAGGCGCCCGCAAGCGGATCAGGCAAATCGGCGCCATGCTTATTGGAGAAAGTTTACCACCCAGAGTACTGGCCACGCCACTGCGCAGGCAAGTGCGCGGACAAGTATTGCACTGAGGGCGCACCACCGGCCGGCATCCGGCAAACGCACAAACAACGGCACCACATGACTGCATCTGAGCATCGAAGTGTGGCAATTGCTGTCACACACCCCGTGAATCGGGGCGTTTGATTGTGTCAAACTAAAAATAACGCAGCATTGGATGTCTTGAGTTGCACAGGAATGCCTTGAAGGCACGGAATGCACCGAATGCCTCAAATGGCACTGAATGTTCCTGATAACCCGGGCGCCTGCCCGGGGTAATCGCCCGAGGCGTTCAACGCTGCACCCGGACACCACTGAACACTTTTGATTTGTTTTTAATTTTTTGTTACTTCAGGTATGAGAGGATCGGCACATGACCAAAACACCTTTATCCGGACGAGAGCTGGAATGTCTGGCATGGGTGTCCCGAGGAAAAACCAGCTGGGAGACTGCGGTGATCATGGGCTTGAGCGAGAGCACGGTGAACTTCCACTTGCGCAATGCCAGCAGAAAGCTCAACGTCTATGGCAGACAAGCCTGTATTGCCCAGGCCTGGCGGCTCGGCCTGCTCAACCCCGCTATCGTAGCGAAAGCGACCCAGTGAACTCTCGACCCACTTCTTCAGAGAGCTGTCCGGCCGGACCGGATGCCATCATCCGGATCATCAGGTTGCGATGCTCCAGCACGCGCCCGACCACCCTCAACTCAGTGCCTGCGTGTCCGGAGGACAGAACGAACGTTCGCCCCTGCAACGCAGCCTCGTCGGGCCGTGCGCCCAGGCTGCGAAACAGCGTCTCGGTCATGGCCATCCGGATCTGGTTGCGTTTTTCTGCACTCAACCCTTCAGGCAGGCGCGCATATCCGAGCGCAAATATGCTCTCACCATGACGGGCACTCTCAACGTTAAACTCGAGATCAACCTCAGCCAGCGAGATTTTTCTGGACTGCGTGTTGACCTTGCCCGGAAAAGCGGCAACAACCAACCCGTCAGCGACAGCAACCTCGCGCCAGTTATATTCTGGATAACACCCTGCGAGCAACACAGCTGCAGACAAAACAAGAAGGCGTGACCATGAACCGAAAGTCTCTAACACGCGCAGTAACGTCAAAGCAGAATCCTCAGGAAGGACGGCTCACCCCATGAGGTGACTCACGTACAATCGATCCGCAACAGCGGGCCTGGCGGGTA
>CAZBIN010000211.1:0-1781 GCA_964491995.1 uncultured Orrella sp. | reverse complement strand
CAGCGGGCTGTCGGGTCGCACACGACACAATAAAGCGCACCCTTGGCAAAATTTTAATGACTGAATGACTTTACGGGGAAACCGCTTGTTTACTCTGCTCCAACAACGCCTTGCAGCCCTCGAACAGGCACCGGGGATTCTCAGCGAGTGCCTGCGCGGCGTCGAGAAAGAGGGATTGCGAACCACGGCAACGGGAAAGCTGGCCATGACGCCACACCCGGTACTGCTTGGCAGTGCGCTGACCCATCCGCACATTACCACCGACTACGCCGAGTCTTTGCTCGAACTGATCACCTCCACCCATACCCGTGTTGATGGACTGATCGAGGCGGTTGACTGGGTGCATCGACTGGCTGCAGACGGTCTGGGCGAGGAAATCTTGTGGAACCACTCGATGCCTGCCATTCTTCCCGACGAGAAGGATATCCCGATCGCCTGGTACGGCACTTCCAACACCGGGATGATCAAGCATGTGTACCGACGCGGTCTTGCCCAACGTTACGGCAAGACCATGCAGTGCATTGCAGGCGTTCACTACAACTTTTCTTTTGCGCCTGCGTTGTGGGATTTGCTGGACCTTCCTGGCAACTCTGCGCAGGAGCGCCAGTCGGCAGGCTACGTTGCACTGATCAGAAACTTCGTGCGCTACAGCTGGTTGCTGATGTATCTGTTCGGGGCATCGCCGGCTTTGAACAAACAGTTTTTACGCGGTAAACCGTCAGACCTGCTGGAGCTTGACGAACACACCCTCTATCTGCCCTGGGCGACAAGCCTCAGGATGAGTGACCTGGGTTACCAGAACAAGGCCCAGTCCACGCTCAAGCCCTGCTACAACGATCTCCCGACATTCCTGCAAAGAATGTATGAAGCAGTCACAACCCCCTGGCCTGAATACGCAGCCATGGGCACGCACCGTGACGGTCAATGGATCCAGCTCAATACCAACCTGTTGCAGATCGAAAACGAGTATTACTCGACCATTCGTCCCAAGCGGACAACCGGACGGGGTGAACGGCCGATTACCGCGCTCCTGGAACGCGGCATACAGTACGTCGAAGTGCGATGTCTGGATATTGACCCGTTTGAACCGACAGGCATCAGTGCGCACGCCGCCCGGTTTACCGATGCGTTTTTGCTGTTCTGTGCGCTTCAGAACAGCCCGGTATTCGGGCAAGACGGCTTTTGTCATGAAAGCTCGGCAAACTTCAAAACCGTCGTCAATCAGGGTAGAAAGCCAGGTCTCGAGCTGTGGCAAAGCGGTGTTCCGGTGACGCTCAGTGGCTGGGCAGAAGAGCTGTTTGAAGGTATCAGAGCCTGCGCAACGCTACTGGCCGAGCAAATGTCAGATCCTCTGTATCTTGAGGCCGTTGATGCACAGCACGCAAAAATCCTCGATGTCTCATTGACCCCGTCAGCCCGGGTGCTCGAGACGATCAAGGAAACTCACAGCTCGTTTCACAGTTTCGCGCTGGCACTGTCGCAGGAGCACACCCTGCACTTCCAGCGAGCCGGGCTGACCGAGGACGAGCGCATTGAAGCCAGTCAGCTGCGTGAGCGTTCGCTGCAAGCACAACAGTCTCTGGAACAAGACACGTCAGTCACATTTGACGAGTACGTGCGGCAGTTTCACAGCGCACTCAAGCCACCGGTCTGAGGAAGCAGGCGCCAGCATTTGCCAGAAGGAGTTCTTCCAACGCGCAGCCAATCTGACCGGACGCAGTCTGAGTGCGCTTATCATCGACAGCACTCAAGAAGCCGCCGCGAAGATCGTTCAGGAGCAC
>CAZBIN010000210.1:709-5448 GCA_964491995.1 uncultured Orrella sp. | reverse complement strand
CGCCAAGTCAAAGTCTGTGACCCGCGAAACCCCCGCGACAACGACGCAAGGCGTTTAGCGGTGGGAGCGTTCATAAATTGATCTGTGTTGACTTCTATTTACATCATTCAATGTTCTGGATTTGTTCGCGCATCTGCTCGATCAGAAGCTTAAGGTCAATCGCAGTTCGTGTCATTTCCATGTTCACCGCTTTGGAGCCGAGGGTATTGGCTTCTCTGTTCATCTCCTGAAACAGAAAATCCAGGCGCTTGCCATGACCTTTGGTTTGCCGTTTTGCGCTGGGCTTGTCCAGCAGGATCTGCGAGAGTTCAGTCAGGTGGGAGCGCAGTCGGCCCAGTTCTTCGGCAACATCCGCTCGTAAAGAAAACAACCCGGCTTCTGCATGGATCCGCTCGCTGAGTTCCGCGGCCGAAATCTGCCCTGAAGGTGCGACCTGTTCGAGAACCTCTTTCATGCGGCTGGCGATTCGATCATGTTGACTGCGCATCAGCTCAGGGAGATTGTCCTCCAGTTCCTTGATCTTCTGATCTATCTGTGATGCATGCTCAGCGATGATGGTGGCGAGTCTGTCACCCTCGCGCACCCTGTTCTCAATCAGCTGAACGAGCGCCTGCTTGCATGCCTGCTGGCACAGCGCAAGCCACTGTCCGGGATCCGTGCCACTGCGGTTGACATCTGGCCACTGCAAAATGTCCGTCAGCGTGGGCGGGGCCAGATTGTTGATGACCTGGCTTGCACGCAGGTAAGTCTGCGCGACTGCTTGCAGAACTGCGTCACTGACCGCCTGATCAGTCTGGTTCAAGGCCCGGGCGTAGGAGGCACGTACCTCAATCTTGCCTCGCTGAACCGATTGACTGATCAGTTCACGCAGAGGCATTTCTGCATGGCGCAGCTCTTCGGGTATCCGAAACGTCAGGTCGAGGTAACGGCTATTAACACTGCGGATCTCGATCGTGACACTCCCAGGCGCACCTTGTGCCTGTGCACTGCCGAATCCAGTCATACTTTGCATAATCTTGACTTCCTGTCACTATTTTGAATGACCCGGTTCTGAAGAAACCTGAACCGGGTGGGTCAGTCGTTGTGGGTGCGAGCCACGAAGGTCGGCTTAAACGGTCTTTCTTGCCTTTAATGTGGCTTTGTCGCCTTCAATGGCCCGATCGCGGCACCATCTTCGCTGCGCGGGTCTGATGCGCCCAGTTTTGCGTCGGGTCGGATTGCTACGCTTTGAACCCGGCCCGCAGCTCGCGACGGTGCGATTTGATGTCCCAGGCCTCGAAGTATACGTATTGTGTCTGGGCTGAACCCCGGCTCAAGGTCCATTCTGTCTGGAAGCCACTGATGATGCATGCGTGGCGCGGCACCCGCGGCCGCAATATTCATGCCGTGATCCGCGACATTGACAATCACCTGAAGCACGATCGTGATGATGCGGGAACCACCCGGTGTGCCCGTTGCAAAAAAGGGGATTCCGTCGCGAAACACAATCGTCGGTGTCATCGAACTCAATGGGCGTTTGCCGGCTTCGATCCGGTTGGCATGGCTACCGATCAGACCGAAAGCGTTCGGTACGCCGGGCTTGATGGAAAAGTCATCCATTTCGTTGTTAAGCAATACACCCGTGCCATCTGCCATCCATCCAGACCCGAAGTTAAGATTCAGCGTCGTCGTAAGACTGACCATGTTGCCCCACTGGTCGACCACGGAAAGATGGGTGGTTTCCGGGCTTTCTGTTGGTATTTGAACCCACGCCTTGATCGCCGAGCTCTGTGTCGCCTTGTTCATTGATATCTGTCTGAACAGTTCGAGTGCATAATCGGCACTGATCAGCTTTTTGATCGGGATATCCACAAAATCAGGGTCCCCCATGTGCTGCGCGCGGTCGGCGTAGGCACGCCTTGCAGCCTCAGCCATGACATGCAGGCTCGCAGCGCTGCCACTGCCAAAGGCTTGCATCGGGAAATGCGACAGGGTGTTGAGCATTTGTATGAGATGCACGCCACCAGAGCTCGGGGGTGGCATGCTGACGACCTCCAGATCGCGATACCGGCTTCGGACAGGCTCCCGCCATCGAACTTCATAGCCGGCAAGATCTGCAAGACTGATCAGACCCGCGTGGCGACCAGCGTGCGGGTGAGTGCCGGGCAGAGAGGACTGGTCCGCGAGTTGACTGATCGCTTTAGCCACCGGGCCTTTATAGAAACCATCTGGCCCTTGATCGCGGATCCGCTGCAGTGTCGTGGCAAGGTCCGTCTGTTGCAGAGTTTCACCAGCCTGCAACGTTCTGAGGGCGTGTCTCGGGCAGTCTTCTGGCTTGCAGACTGCATTTGCTGTGACTTTGAAAAAGATCTTGCGATTGGGTGGCGATTTGTACAGGTGGTCGGCGTGACTTGAAAGAAGGGATGCCAGATTGGGAGTCACTTCAAACCCGTCTTTGGCCAAGGTTATTGCAGGCGCCATGACGGTGTCTCTGGGCAGGCTGCCGGTGCGATCAAGCGCTGCAAGCAACCCTGCGACGGATCCTGGCACACCTACGCTGGCTGTGGATTCGATGGACATCCGTGCAACAGGCCTGCCGCTCTTGTCGAGGAACATGTCTTCGTGTGCATTTGCCGGGGCAGTTTCCCGGAAGTCCAGCGCCAGCGTCTGATTGTCTGCCCTGGTATGGATCAGCGCAAAGCCACCACCGCCAAGATTGCCTGCGTAAGGCAGTACAACAGCCAGGGCGAACGCAGTTGCCACGGCGGCATCAACAGCGTTTCCACCCAGCGACAAGATCTCTGAGCCTGCCTGAGACGCCAGGAAATGATCGCTCGACACCATGCCGTAACGAGCTGCGCGCGGTTCAAAGATCGCGCGGCGATCCTGATAATTGAGAACTGCCTGCGCGCTGTCTGCAAAAAAAGCCGTCTCGGCGACTTGCCTGAGGGTTTGCTCTGTTGCCTGAGCATTGACCAGTTCCGTTGTCTGAACAGGTGGCTCTTGCGCAGCCATTGACATGCTGCCCAGAGCGATATCGGACAGTCCGATCAGAGCCAGTGAACAGAGCGCATACAGAATGGGTTTTTTTTTGTTGCTGGCTTGTTTCACGATGCGTCTGCTGATGCGAAAGATGGCTGGAGTGTCGGGTTTGTATAGATCGTAGCCAGCGTGAATCAAATCAGCCAGACGGAAGGTGATTTGATCCAGCCTGACAAGCGATCGTTGAGTCATGTTTTGTGGTGGCTGTGCAGTCTGTGAGATCATGGACCAAATCTTAACGTGCTCGACAGGCATAGAACGTCAGGGAGAAACAGATTGATACAAGCCATTGCACAAACCTCAGACAAGTCAACCGTTCGTGCGCATCAGCGCGCCGTCGATGAGTTGCGCCCCGTCAGTTTCGTACGAAACTTCACCCGCTATGCTGAGGGCTCGGTGCTCGTAAGTATGGGCGAGACCAAAGTGCTGTGTACTGCCAGTGTCCTGGACAAGGTACCGCCGTTTCTGAAGGGCAAAGGGCAGGGCTGGGTGACAGCTGAGTACGGAATGCTGCCGCGCTCAACACACACACGGTCGGACAGGGAGGCTGCACGCGGCAAACAGTCTGGTCGCACTCAGGAGATCCAGCGTCTGATCGGGCGCAGTCTGCGCGCCGTTGTTGATATGTCTGTTTTGGGCGAAAGAACGATTCAGATCGATTGCGATGTTCTTCAGGCGGATGGTGGCACACGATGTGCAAGTATCACTGGCGCGTGGGTTGCACTGGCCGACGCCATTGACGGTTTGCTCGCAACAGGTGCCCTTCAGAGCAGTCCGTTGCTTGATAGTGTCGCAGCCGTCTCAGTGGGTGTTGTCAATGGTCAGGCTCGACTGGATCTTGACTACGAAGAGGATTCCGCTTGCGATGCTGATGTGAATGTTGTCATGACAGGTTCCGGAAGATTTGTCGAGGTCCAGGCAACAGCAGAAGGGCACACGTTTGACCGCGAAATGCTTGGGCAATTGCTGGATTTTGCTGAAAAAGGCATCAATCAGTTGCAGGCGCTCGCGGGTCAGACAAGGGCGGGCCGCTGAGACCTGAACCGTGACAGCAAGTCTTGGAACCTTTTGAATAAGCGCACAGATCCGGATATTTTTTGCATAGTGGTTGACGGTGTTTGGCAAGGTTTTCCCGGATACTTGAGGTCCGCGGATTGACAGCTTGTTCGCCTACTGGCAAAGTTTGTCCATACAAAGTGATAAAACCATTCAAATTGTCTTTTTGAGTCTGTCTGTTCCAGCACGGCACATAGCAGTTGAGAGTGTTTTATCGCTTTATCCGAATAGAGAAGACACTTGGGAGATCGCGAACATGCACGTTGAAACAGTGGGTCCAAAGCGCTATCGCACGGTTTACGGGCGTTACCTGGAGGATTTCGAGGTGGGTGCCATTTATGAGCATCTGCCGGGAAGGACAGTCACAGAGGTGGATAATATTCACTTTTCATTGCTGACGATGAACCAGCATCCAATGCATTGTGATGCTGAGTTTTCCTCCAGAAGCCAGTTTGGAAAACCGCTGGTCAACAGTACGCTGACGCTTGCGATCGTTGTCGGTTTGACGGTCAATGACGTCAGTGGCAAAGCAATCGCAAATCTTGGATGGAGTGAAATCAATCTGACTGCGCCAGTATTTGCAGGCGACACCCTGTATGCAGAGTCAGAGGTGCTGGCCATTCGTGAGTCAAAAAGTGACAGCACGCGGGGTATTGTGACCG
>CAZBIN010000210.1:0-699 GCA_964491995.1 uncultured Orrella sp. | reverse complement strand
TGGTAACGTTCGTTCGCAACGCTCTGATCCCCAAGCGCGGTCACGGCGTTGGAGATTGAAGCGGATATTGAGGCTCAGACAGAAGGAGTACGTGTTTCGATGAAGGGCGCTTTGGGATCATCACTGGCGGCCATGCCACGTTATGTGCAGTTGGCGACTACCTTGCTCAATGAAATTCAGAGTGGCAAGTTTGTGATTGGAGGTCTGTTGCCGACAGAGCACGTGCTGTGTCAGCAATTTGGTGTCTCGCGTTTCACGGTACGGGAGGCTATCAAGCTTTTGGTGCAGCAAGGACTGGTGACTCGTCAGCCGGGTGTCGGAACTCGCGTTCAGGCGACAGCCCCCACAGGGCAATACACTCAAACCATGTCGGGGCTGACTGACTTGCAGCAATATGCTGTTGAGACCACGTTGCAGGTCACCAAGCAGCATGTCGTTGAGTTAAGCCTGAAGCAGGCGCAGTCGCTCTCAACATCCGCAGGCGAGACCTGGCTAGAGATTGAAGGTTTGCGTTATGCCGCTGGGCAGCCTTTGCCATTTGCCTGGACTCAAGTCCACATCGCACCGAGATTTCGTGCCTTGGCGGGCCTTCAGACACAGATGGATATGCCTCTTTATCTTCTGATTGAGCAGCAGTTTGGCTGTCGGATCCAGGTCGTACATCAGGAAATCAAAGCGATTGCGCTGACAGCTGATCTG
>CAZBIN010000209.1:0-5449 GCA_964491995.1 uncultured Orrella sp. | reverse complement strand
TCAAGTTTTTCGATGCGCCGGTCGCAATGGTGTTCACCATGGACAAAGTCATGCGCACAGGATCTTGGCTTGATTTCGGATGTTTCTATCAAAACATCATGATCGCTGCGCGCGCCAGAGGCATTGACTCATGTCCGCAGGCGGCATTGAACCGGTATCACAAGATACTGAGGCAGCACTGCGAAATCCCCGAGAGCGAAATCGTGCTGTGCTGTCTGGCACTGGGGTACGCGGATCACAGCAAAATTGAAAACTCCCTGGTAACTGATCGTGAACCGGTCAGTGGATTTGCCAGATTTCTCGACTGATCATCCCTGCGAATAAAGCCAATCCTGCCCCAACGCGACATCGGGGCAGGATTCGTCACACTGTATTACAGCAAGCTCACGTGATCATAGGTGCTGGAGACAGACGCTGTGAGAGTTTGGCCAGGACGATAGCCACCCCTGCAAGCACCAAACCACCAACAGTCAACTGCGTGTGACTGTAAACAAAATCACCACCTCCAGGCATGGCCAGCATCAAACCGCCAGCAAACAGCACAAAACGTGCCAGCAAACCGACTGCGCCCGTACGCATGGAACCCACCTTGACCATATAGCCTTCGAGCGCAGAGGCAATCAAAGCAATACCGACAAACGCGGTGATGATCACCACCACCACGTCAACGGCGTCACCGCGCAGGATCAATGCAGGATTGAGTACGAAGAAAAAGGGTACAAAATACATCGCACTACCCAGCTTCATGGACTGGACACCAACCTCGACGGGACGTGCACCCGCCACGCCTGCCGCAACAAACGAAGCCAGAGCAACCGGGGGTGTAATAAACGAAACCATGCCCCAGTACATCATGAACAGATGTACCGCCAGCGGATCAAACCCTGCCGCAATCAGTGGAGGTGCAAGTACGATCGCCAGGAAAATGTAGCAGGCCGTAATCGTCATGCCCATGCCGAAGATGAAACTCGTCAATGCCCCCATCACCAGCAAGACATAGACGTTGTTACCGGCCAGATAAATCAGGTCATTGGCCAGCGTACCTGCCAGTCCGGTCACCGACATCGCACCGATAATCAGACCCACACCGGCGAGCAGCGCAGCCAGTTCAGCCAGCGATGACGCCACCCCTGAGATTAGATTGACCAGCTTGGTCCAGTTCAGACGATACTTCGGGCTGAACTGGTTGATCACAAGCAGCAGACCCGTGGCATAGAATGGCGCAAGTGACTCGACTTGCTCGACGAGCAGCAACCAAATCAGCACCACAAATACAATAATGTACTGCCAGCCATCGGCAAAGGTCTTTTTAAGCGAAGGCAGTTCAGACGCTGGAAGGCCCTTCAATCCATGACGAGCGGCATATCCATCAATCTGCATGAAGAGCGCAAAGTAAAACAGAATAGATGGTACAGCTGCTGCCAGTGCGATCTGTCCGTACGGCATGCCCAGAAATGCCGCCATCACAAAAGCAGTCGCGCCCATGATCGGCGGCATCAGAACACCACCGGTGGACGCACAGGCCTCGACTCCGGCCGCGTACTTGGCTGAAAACCCGGTTCGCTTCATTGCCGGAATTGTCACCACGCCAGTGGTCAAGACGTTCGATACCACGCTGCCGGAGACCGACCCCATCAGTCCGCTGGCAACAATCGAAACCTTGGCCGGACCGCCCCGAACCTTGCCAAACAGCGCAAAGGCAAGGTTGTTGAAGAACTCCGAGGCACCGGTAAACTGAAGCACAGCACCAAACATGACGAACCCGATTACCAGTTCCCCGAACGCACGCATCGGAATACCCAGCACACTTTCACTGCTCGTGAAGTGGTACGCCATCGTCGTGGAAATATCCTGCGACAACCCTGCAATCGGGCCTGGCATGACCTCTGCAAACACGGGATACAAAGAAAACAGACCTACCACCACAAACACCGCTGTACCGCCCGAGCGTCGGGTCGCCTCAAGCAACAGCAACCACCCTACCGCAGACACCGCAACTGCGGACTGGGGTGCCATGAATTCCCAAGCCTCAGAGATGATCCTGTGCGCGTTAAAGGCAAAATAAGAAAACACTGCCACCGACAGCAGGAAGAAAACTGCGTCATACCAAGGAACCGTATTGCGTGGCGCCTTGTTGGTGGCAGGGACATAGATAAATACAAGTCCGATGAGCAACGCCGCCAGCGTGTACAGATACGCAGTGTCAAGCAGCGTCACGCCGATGAAAAATCCCCAGTTAAGCAACTGGTTAAGCGCCAGAAATATCGACGCCGCCCCCATGGACACCACCACGAATTTCCAGAATCCGGTCAGGTTTCGGAGTCGTGACTGCTGCTCTGCCGCAGCGGCCGGGGGTTGCACTGATCCACTTGAAGCTTCGTTTTTAATATTCTGACTCATCGTGACTCACTACAGGGTTGCAAGGATTGCTTCTAAAAAACGACTTACCAGGAGGCCATCACCGGATCCATGCCAGCCTTGGTCAAGGCTTCGGCACGTGACTTCATCCAGTCCTTCTGAAACTCGTCGTCATTGGCATGGGTCCGACCTTTCACGGCTTTCCAGGTATCGGCCAGAATTTGCTGACGCTTGATCAACATGTCTTGGTTCTTCTGATGAGCCTCAGTCCACATGCCCTTTTCTTTGAAGAAGGCAATCGCACCGTCGTGATAAGGCATCACCCAGTCAAGCTTCTGGCGGTCAAGCCCCCAGCCCACATTACCAGGCGCGGCGTCCTTGTAGAGGTCGAACGTGTCAGCCATTGCGTACATGACTTTCTTGACCAGATCCGCATTTTGCTCGACATAGGTCATCAGCACCGGGTAAGGATAAGAAGCCGAGATTGCAGGCTTTTGCGGGCTCAACTCAGCACCCTCAGTGCCTTTTGCAGGAAAGAAGAACGGCGCAATTCCTTGCAGCCGAGCCCAGCCTTCCTTGTTGTTCGGATCCAGTTCGGGATAGACAATACCGCGAGGAGACTTGGCCAGCGCGTAAGCCTTTCCTGAAATCGATGATGTAAACGCAGCATCAGCCTGACCCGCGGCGACACCATCCATCGCGGCACCAAAACCGCCAAACTCAACCTTCTTGACGTCATCCCACGTCAGATTGGAAAAAGCCAGGATCGCGGTGATGTTCTGATTCAGAGAGGGTGAACCGATCACCCAGGCCACGCGTTTACCCTTGAGGTCCGCCGGCGTTTTGACACCAATATCACCCGCAGCAACAACCGTCAGCACCTGATCAGAGTTGTTGAGCAGAAGGCCTCGAACCGCCTGAGGACCCCACTGGGGATGGCCAAACTCGTAAAAACCTTCCTGAGCCATATAGCTGCCACCAACTCCGTTGGCGGAGAAAGCCACCTTACCCTCACGTAACGGCAGTGTGCGCGATACGTCGTTCTTGCCGGGCAGCACGCGCAGGTTGATGCCGTACTTCTGCTTGAAAGCATTGCCGATGGCCACAGCCTGGTTGTATCCACCCGAACCCACGTCATAGGCACTCCAGGCCAGCGTTGAAGGCAGGCCCAGCGAATTGTCCTGCGCTGCGGCAAGCGGTGCGAACAGCGATCCCGCCAGCGCCAGACCAAGAACTTTCATACGAAATTTCATATATGTCTCCTCACCCAAAAAACGGGAGCGCCCCCAATACGGAGGAGATCCCTTTTCCAATGTCAGACAACTCAAGTGTTTACTACTATCCTTTGTTGTCATTGCTTGACTTGCAAAGTGTATCCAACGCGTGTCGATTTCATGGTGCTGGTTTACCCCGAAAAGGGTTCAACACAATCACTGGAGAGTCCACTTAATTTATTGAAATTAAATATAAATTTTCGAATTTATATAATTCCGACTGGTGGAATAAAGTGAAAAGGCAATAACCAGAAGGAATTTCTAAGCACGACAGCGCACGGTTCGAACCAAAAAAGGGCTGGCTGCGCAGAAAGCCGAAGCAGCCAACCCTCGCACCATTGACCAAAGCACCCTGTGCCGCCCAATGCCATTCAAAAGCAGGAAAGTGGGTCGAGCACAATCCGGATCAACAGCAGCCGGATGCGCCTGCGCCCACCGGCTTACCAGCTCTGGACAATGACATCCATGCCTGCTTTGCTCAAAGCCGCCGCGCGACTCTTCATCCAGTCGGCTTCAAACGCTTTGTCATCCGCATGCTTGCGGTCAACCACCTCTTTCCACGCATCCATGAGAATCTGTTGACGTCTGAGCAACATGTCGTTGTTCTTTTGATGGCTATCAGTCCACAACCCCTTGCTCTTGAGAACCTCAATCGCGCCTTCGTGAAATGGAACCACCCAGTCAAAACGCTGAACAGCCAGATCCCACCCTGTATTGCCCGGTGCAGCATCCTTGTAAAGACCAAAGGTGTCGATCATCGCCGTCATGACTTTTTGAACCAGTGCTTTATCCTGACCAGCATAGGTCATCAGCACTGGATAGGGATAGGCCGATGAGTTGACTCTGTTCTTCTCTCCGAGCTCAGCGCCAACCGATGCCCTGACGGGATAGAAAAAGGGGCCGATCGCCTGCACTCTCGCCCAACCTTCCTTGTTGGCAGGATCCATATCAGGATAAGCAATGCCACGCGGAGACTTTGCCAACGCGTAGGCCTTGCCAGCGATTGAGGAAGCAAACACCATGTCTGCCTGACCATTGATCACACCATCGAGTGCGGATCCGTAGCCACCGAACTCGACTTTCTGTACATCATTCCAGGTCAGACCGGCAAACGCCAGAATTGCTGCCAGATTCTGATTCAGTGCCGGCGCACCAATAATCCACGCGGCACGCTTGCCCTTAAGGTCGGCAGGTGTTTTGACGCCCACATCACCCGCAACGACTGCCGTCAACGCCAGGTCCACCACATTGAGCATCAGAGCACGAACTGGTTGAGGACCCCACTGCCGGGCACCAAACTCGTAAATACCTTCCTGGGCCATGTAACTACCGCCGACGCCGTTGGCAGAGAACTCGACCTTGCCCTCACGCAAAGGAAGATTGCGCGACACGTCGTTCTTGCCAGGCAAAATACGCAGGTTAATGCCGTACTTCTGTTTGAACGCGTTACCGATGGCAACAGCCTGGTTGTATCCTGCCGACCCGACGTCGTAGGCACTCCATGCCAGCGTGGATGGCAACCCGAGGCTATTATCCTGTGCAAACGCCACGGGTGCCCCCAACAGCCCACTCAATACCACGCCCGCCAGTTTCTGTCTGAAATTATTCACTGCTGCCTCCTTTGTACTAAGTGTTTTTTACATCGTTGGGCATCAGACGTCGTTTGTCCAGTCATTTAAGTCGACCAGCCTAAGTCTGGGTATCCCTTCGGCCCGAAAAGACCACCCGGCTGGACGCTCAAGCAAGAGGTGCAAAGAAATATTTCAAGGCTGGTCAAGGCATGCACTCGATAAACGCGCTTTTCCGGGTGCCGTGAT
>CAZBIN010000208.1:0-5452 GCA_964491995.1 uncultured Orrella sp. | reverse complement strand
GACATTCAGGTCGGCCAGACCCTCGAAATCAATGTCGACGCACTGCCAAACAAGCGATTTGAGGGACAGGTCTATGCTGTCAGTCCTCTCGTGGAGGCAGGGGGTCGTTCCGTGCTGGTTCGAGCCACAGTCAACAACAAAGAAGGACTTCTTTATCCTGGCATGTTTGCACGAGTCCAGCTGATTACCAGCTCGGGCGACGCCGTGGTTGTGCCCGAATCGGCCCTGGTGCCCTCGGGGCAGAGCCAGTATGTTTACCGGATCGCCAATGGGAAGGCTGAGCAGGTTCCGGTCCAGCTTGGTGAGCGGCGCGGTGGGCTGGTTGAAATTGTCAGTGGGCTTGACGTTGGTGATCAAATCACAGTTTCAGGTATGCAGCGCCTGAGAAACAATGCGCCGGTCCGGATGCTCGGTGAGCCCAAACCTTCGAGCGTGGTTGTCGAGGAAGCATCGAGCCGTGCACAGGCACTGACAGGAAATCCGTCATGATCCTCTCCGATATCTGTATCCGGCGTCCTGTATTCGCCAGTGTTTTGTCGCTGGCGATTGTTTTGATTGGTCTGATGTCCTATTCACGTCTGACCGTGCGTGAGTATCCCAACATTGACGAGCCGGTGGTGTCGGTTGATACCACCTACAAGGGTGCATCGCCTGAGGTGATCGAGTCCCGCGTGACCAAGCCGCTGGAAGACCAGATTTCCGGAATCGAAGGGGTTCGGCTGATGACATCACGCAGCCGGGCTGAACGAAGCCAGATCAATATCACCTTCGATATTTCCAGAGACCCGGATGCGGCGGCTGCAGAAGTGCGTGACAAGGTATCCCGAGCGCGGCGATTGTTGCCCGACGAGGTGGATGAGCCGATTGTTGCCAAGGTTGAAGCGGACTCTCGGCCGGTGATTTACATCGCAGTCAAAGCCGGTGACATGACAGCCATGCAGGCCACCGACTATATCAACCGCTATGTGAAATCGCGGCTTTCGGTCTTGCCGGGGGCGGCCGAGGTCAGGGTTTTTGGTGCTCGCGAACCGTCCATGAGGATTAACGTCGATCGTGACCGGCTCGCGGCCTACGGATTGACGGTGCAAGATGTCGAGAGTGCGCTGCGTAGCCAGAACGTTGAAATCCCGGCCGGTCGAATTGAGTCATCGGCCCGCGAGTTTTCGGTGGTTTCTTCGACGGACTTGTCCACTCCCCGACAGTTTCAAAATGTTGTTGTTGCCACCGTCAAAGGTTATCCGGTGAGGCTGGGTGATCTCGCGACTGTTTCCATTGAGCCGCTTAATGAACGCATCACGGCGCGATTCAACGGGCAGACGGCCCTGAACAGCGGGGTGGTCAAGCAGTCCACAGCCAACCCTCTGGACCTGTCGGCTGCAGTCAGGGACGAGGTGGCGGTCATCAATGAGACGTTGCCATCGGGGATGGAGCTCATCATCTCCTACGACACATCGGTGTTCATTGAACGTTCAATCCAGTCTGTCTATCAGACGATTGCCGAAGCTGTGGTGCTGGTGATCCTGGTGATCTTTTTCTTTTTGAGGAGCCTGAGGGCCAGTCTGATTCCCATTGTGACGATTCCCGTCTCGCTCATCGGTGCTTTCGCGCTGATGTATGCATTCGGATTTTCTATCAACACACTGACACTGCTGGCGATGGTGCTGGCCATCGGGCTGGTTGTTGATGACGCAATTGTGGTCCTGGAGAACGTCTATCGTCATATTGAAGAGGGTGTCAAACCGATTCAGGCCGCTTTTCAAGGGACTCGAGAGATTGCGTTTGCCGTCATCGCGATGACGCTGACACTTGTGACGGTTTATGCGCCCTTGGCGTTTGCGACAGGCCGCACCGGGCGTCTGTTTATTGAATTCGCGCTTGCGCTGGCGGGTGCTGTGCTGGTTTCGGGATTTGTGGCGCTGACTCTGACGCCCATGATGTGCTCACGTATGCTCAAGCATGAAACGAGCCATGGTCGTCTCTACAACATGGTTGAAGGCTGGCTCAATGGTTTGAATGCGTTGTACCGCAAGAGTCTGACATTTGCCTTGGCGAATCGCCTGCTGGTTGTTGTGATCGGTCTTGCGGTGGCGTCGAGCAGTGTTTTTCTGTTCAAGAATATTAAAAGTGAACTCTCGCCCGTCGAAGACAGGGGCGTGATTTTTGGCGTGTTGACAGGGCCGGAGGGTGCAACGCTCAGTTACACACTGGATAGCGCCGAGAAAATTGATGCCATTTATGCCGGAATCGAGGATGCGCAGGCGCGTCAGTTAATTGTGGGCTTCCCCACGGTTGCAGAAGGTTTTGCGATATTGCGCCTGAAGCCCTGGGAAGAGCGTGAGGTCAAGCAACAGGACATTACAAACCAGTTGATGCCTCAACTGGGGCAGTTGCCTGGTGTGCGTGCCTTTCCGACCAATCCACCCTCTTTTGGCTTGCGAGCGACCTCTCGTCCGATCGAGTTTGTCATCATGAGTCAGTCTCCGTATCCGGAGCTCTATGACATGGTCAACGGATTTATGGATGCACTTGAAAGCTATCCTGGTCTGGGAAACATGCAGATGGACTTGAGAATGAACACGCCGGAATTGCGTGTGATCATTGATCGTGACAAGCTTGCTGACCTTGGCGTTGATGTCAGCGTGGTAGGCCGTACACTTGAAACGATGCTGGGTGGTCGTCAGGTGACCCGCTTCAAGCAGGACGGGGAACAATACGAGGTTGTCGTGCAGGTCTCGAGAGCCGAGCGCGACGAGCCCACAGACATATCCGGAATCTATGTCAGGGCGCGTGACGGCAGCATGATTCAGCTCGACAACGTCGCTCAGGTTCAGGAAACGGTGTCACCGCAATCCTTGAATCACTTCAACCGACTTCGGGCCGTCAAGGTCGAAGCCACCATTTCGCCCGGATATACCATGGGCGAAGTGCTCGATCACATGACTTCGGTCGCAAGGCAGATGTTCCCACCCACCGTGCAGCTTGATCTTGACGGACAGTCGGCTGAGTTTCGGGATGCGTCCTCAGGCATCTACCTCGTGTTCGGTATGGCACTGGTGTTCATCTATCTTGTGCTGGCCGCCCAGTTTGAAAGCTGGAGAAATCCTTTCATCATCATGCTGACGGTGCCGCTTTCGATGACGGGTGCGCTGCTTGCCCTGTGGCTCACCGGCGGTACACTCTCGATCTACAGTCAGATTGGTCTGGTGACGCTGGTCGGTCTGATTACCAAGCATGGCATTCTGATTGTCGAGTTTGCAACCCAGTTGCGCGAGTCGGGTCGGGAGATGAACGATGCCGTGACAGAGGCCAGTGTGCTTCGTCTGCGGCCGATTTTGATGACAACCGGGGCGATGGTGCTGGGTGCGGTTCCTTTGACACTTGCCACCGGCGCGGGAGCCGAATCGCGAGAGCAGATTGGCTGGGTGCTGGTGGGAGGGTTAACGCTTGGGACTTTGCTGACCCTTTATGTGGTTCCAGTGGCGTACACACTGATTGCAAGCCGTCAGATTCGTGGTTTGGTTGCTGACACGGGCAAACCTTCAACGGGTGACACACCTGATAACCGGAAAGTTCATGAGGAGTCTAATGCGCTGGGTCATTCTTGATACTGAAACAACCGGTCTGGATCCAGACGATGGGCATCGAATCATCGAGATCGGTGCAGTCGAGGTGCTCAATCGGTCTTTGACAGGCCGTGACTTTCATGTGTATCTCAACCCGGACCGCGATAGTGATCCGGGTGCTCTGGATGTGCACGGTTTGACCACGGAATTCCTGTCAGACAAGCCGCGCTTCAAAGATTGCGTCAACGACCTGCTGGACTATGTCGCTGATGCCGAAGTGATCATTCACAATGCAGCGTTTGATATCAAGTTCCTTGATGCCGAGCTTGCGAAAGTCAAGAAACAGCGGTTTACGACTTACTGTGGCTCAGTCACGGACTCGCTGGTTCACGCAAAGTCTCTGCATCCTGGCAAGCGCAATTCGCTAGACGCTCTGTGTGACCGCTACGGAGTGAGCAACGCTCACCGCACTTTGCACGGTGCCTTACTGGACTCCCAGTTGCTGGCCGAGGTCTGGCTTGCGATGACTCGAGGACAGAATAGCCTGGCCATTGATGAGTTTGATGAGGTATCGAGGCAGGAAAGAGTCAATCACAATGGCAAGCACTATGACTTGCCACGTATCGAGGTGGCTGCGCATGACTTGCAGGCCCACGAAACGTATCTGACAGCACTCGATAAAGCGTCGGGCGGCAAGGTGTTGTGGCGAACTTTGCCTACCCATGTATAATGCGCACTCGTTGCAAAAAAGCGGCGTTACCTGATCCGATTCCAGCGATCGCTCAGGGCGGTTAGCTCAGTGGTAGAGCACTGCCTTCACACGGCAGGGGTCACAAGTTCGAACCTTGTACCGCCCACCAAATCCCTCAATAAAAACAAATAGATACAGTGTGACGAACACCATAAAGTGGCCTCAACGGCCAGTATATGGTTTCTTTCACGTTTGGCCACATTTTGGTGTTCAGGCCAGATGGTGTTAGTCTGGAAGGTTTTGCTCAGATCTTTGTTTACGTCAGATGCGCCGAGGTCAACTGCTGGGACAATGCGCCGGTTGGGAGCTGGTTCAACAGCTTCGCCATCGAGATGGGTGTCGCATTCTAGGGTCACGTTGCCAATAGCTTCTGCCCAAGTCACTTTTGATGCTTGGGTATCCATTGCGTGAGGAGTCTAGCGTCCGTTGAAGAAACCTCAGTCAGATGTGAATTCCTTTAAGGCCGCCATCGCCTTCTTCTTGGAGCTACAGAAGTAGTAGCTGAAAGTTGACGATAGGCCCGGAGCGCTGTCTGGTGAGGCTGTTTCTACTGCATCAAATGGTTCACACTCGTCGAAATCCGGGTCGTCAGCTTCTTCAAGAATCTTGGACCACCTGGCGTTAAAGGCCTGGTAGAGCACCCCACCGCCGGCCTGGCGAAAAGTTTGGTCAACCACTAGGAGAAGGTGATCACAGTTATCCGTTGTGTCACAGAAGGGACAGCGGACCTCGCCGTCCCCTTCCGTTTCTTCATCCTCTGTATCCTTGCCGTCTTCGTGCACGTTGTCCCAATTTGAGCGAACGTACGAGATTGCAGACGTGACATCCAGGAAGTAGCCCACAGGGTCGTACTTCATCGCCCAAATCCAATAAACTCCATGGAAGCCTTTGACTTTGACAGTGTAGGCATTGTGCGGCTGGCGAATAACCCCAGACCAAACCTCTACGGCGTTATGACGAATCAACTTTTCCAGAAAGTCACGGATCGTTCCTCCAAAATCACCGTCAAGATTCCCTGACGCTATCACCTCGAGTGCTCTGGGGAAGTGTTTGCTACCGACTTTCTTTTTCAGGAGTACTTGAATCGGCTTGCTCTTGGCGAGCACCTCACATGCCACTGATAGATCGACGCAATCGG
>CAZBIN010000207.1:0-5462 GCA_964491995.1 uncultured Orrella sp. | reverse complement strand
AAAGCAGCCTCTCGGTGGCTGATGGCTGCGTTGACCTTGACGCAGGATCTTCGCGATACGACGGCATGGTCGGCGAAGCACGAAACACCGATGTGGTGGTTGAGAACTTCGCTGCCAATGTGCAGCCGCCGCTCTCCACCGAGCAATGTGCCTTTGGTGTTGGCAGCTGCACCCGGTTCGCAAAGCGCAGGGCGTGCCTGCATGCAGGGTTCGCATTGCCCGCAACTCGGCACAAAAACCATGACAACATGATCCCCAGGCTTGAGATCTTGAACACCCGTCCCAACCTCGACAACCTCTCCCGAAGACTCATGACCGAGCACGATTGGCAAGGCCCTGGGACGGTCGCCATTGATTACGGAGAGATCGGAGTGGCAAAGACCTGAGGCTTCAATCCTGACCAGAACCTCACCATACCCCGGTGGATCCAATTCGACCTGCTCGATCTCGACAGGACGCGAGGTCGCATAGGGCAGGGCAAGTCCGGTCTGTCGAACCACGGCTGCGCGAATCTTCATAAAAATCTCCTGCAAATGGCATAGTTCAGTTCTGACCATCCAGGCTCTGCCACAAGCCCGTTTGTACGGTTGCGTTTGTTTCTGAATTATGCGCGCCAAACCTCCCTTGATGCGGTCGGGCATACCCGTTCGTTTGATGTCACCAGACCGCACACTCTCCGAGCGGAGTCTGAGCAAGCGCGTGATGACGCTCTGAGTCGGGCCTCTACTCGTCGACCGATGGCGGTCTTGTATGAACACGAGCGAACTCGGTCAGCTGGATCTCACGCCATTGAGTCGCTAAAGCTGGACATCACGGAGGGCATCGGATCGCTCGGGGCCATTCCGGCCAGAATCTGAGCCGACAGAGCCTCAGTGCCCAGATTGCCCGAATCCCCTGCCATGCCCTCGATCTGGCTGCGATGAACCAGTGGCAGATCTGGCAGCATCAGGCTCATTAAAGCGTGGGTCATCTGCATTTCGGTGCTGACTTCTTGCAAGAGCAGCTTGCCGGACTCTGCAGGCACCTGAGTTTCACGAAGCGTTGATGGTGGGTCCTGAACAGTCATTGTCAGCGAATTGCTGGTCTGGGCAAACTGGACATCTTTATCACCCACTTTCATGTACTCGGTCATGGTGACGGTGTATTTTCCGGGTGCGATGCTGGTTGGAGCGGTCATCCACTTGCCGTCTATATCCGCGCTGGTTTCGATACTGCCAGCCGTGCCAGAACCCTTGTCGATCGGGGTCCAGCTGACTTTGACGGTGTGCTGGGACGACACTTTATTTGTGTAATACTGGGTCCAGATGTTGCTTTTGTCAGTTGTTGCCTGAGGATTCAGCCCTGTCCAGGCAAACATGATGTCGGTTGCTTTGACTGTTGCTGATGGGCTGATCATGCTGGTCTGGTCGCCGTATGCGACAAACTTTTTGGTGACCGCGTCGAAATAGCCGACCACCGGTGCCGCGGGCAGGGTCCCAGAGGTAGCGTAGCTTTCTTGTGGTTTGGGGAGTGGTGTAAGCAACAATGGGTCAATTGTCGGTCCCGAACCCACCAGCAGATTGAGGGTTGCGCTCGGACCCGAGGCTGCACTCCCGGTGCTGAAGCTTGCTCTGCCGTCGACTGCGAGCTTGCCATCACCGTAAAAAAAACCGCCTGCACCGTCCGATGTGGTGTAAAGATTAAAGGTCTTCAGAGCGGCTTTGGTATCCCACCCACTCACCGTCTTGTCGTAGACGGAAATACGGTGCCAGGCAACGTCACCCGATGTCTTGCCGATCGGAATGTTGTTGAGCAGTAACGCACCCGTTCCCTGCATGCCCGCCGTCGTTCCCGATGTAATGGTCGCCTTGCCACCGGCTGTCGGCAGGCTCCACTGAGACCACAACTGTGTGCCGTTGTTCGCATCCGCGTATACAAATGCGGGGCTGGACCAGGTGTCTTTACCGGTGAGGTATTGATAGGACAGCGCAAACTTGTCCGGATCGACAAACCAGGATGTCTGGGAGAGCCGGTTTCCAGCGATCGACGGATCACCGCCAGGGGTCCCTGCAGGAATGCCAAGATTGAGCACCATGTTGGCGAACGTGGCGTTGCTCATGTCAGCGAACGTGCTGTAGCCCACCTTCGGGGGAGCTGCAATGTAATCGTATAGAACAGGTTTGACGTATCCGGTCGGTACTTCGCTGTCATCAAAAATTGTCAGCGTGATCTGACTGGTCTGAACGTTCTGGTTGACCCCCCCAACTGTCTGAAACAGATTCAGCAGCGGTCCGCCAATCGGGTACTGGCTCATTGCGTTGTCTGAGTACTGCGAGCCGTAAGAGTTCGAATGATCGAACAGCACCTTTGAATACGCATCAAACGTCGCGGTCACAGATCCGCCTGTAGCCAGGTTGTTGCCAAATGCGTAGATGGGGCTCCAGTTCCAGTTCTGATTGAGATTGACAGAACCTGCATCCGGATTGGGTGATGTTCCGGTCTGACCGAGGTAGCCCAGGTCTAGTCCTGTCAGAAACTGCGTGAACAACGCGCCAAATTGATCGTTTTCCCCGAGAAATTCGGATTTGTAAAAGGTCTCTGCGCCGTTGACGACAGAATAAATGTCCGCCGTAGCCAAGGCATCAATGGCGTAGATGTTCTTGGCAAGATTGGATGCGCTGATCTTGATCGTGCCCTTCATCTGGCTGTTTTGCTCAGGGGTCAGCACGAAGGTGTCTGAGCTCGCAACATAGGATGCGGTGTAACTGTAAAAGGCCTGATTGTGCCAGTCACCGGCGGCGTCAGCGGCACCATTAAAGATTCCAGATATCCGCACCGGGTTGCTGGCAAGTTGCGCGCCAAGATCTTTGAGATATGTCGTCCAGTGGGTATCGGTAAAGTCCGCAGGCCTGGTGTACCCACCCTGAGAAGCCGTCGATGGCGATCCCGCGTACATGAACTGGCCGGCAAGCCCGCCCGAGCTGTAGGTGATCAGAGGCGAACCAGCGGTCTTGAGATCTGTGGTCAGGGTGCTGCCGCTCACCCCGTAGCCAGCGGTCATGGACGGCGCACCGTTGGTGTAATCGACCCTGAGTTCCATCGGGAACCCGAATCCGTTGACTGACGTCAGGTTGCCTTGCGGGGTTCCACCTGCGTCGCCGGGATCCAGCGCGTATTCAAACGAGTCAAAGCGAAACTCGTGGGCGCCCGTTGTCGCACTCTTGACCGTAATGTCAGACTCTTTCGTGATCTGGGCCTTGAGCTCAGCAAGGGTTGCATTGGTCTCGATCACATAGAGCTTGCCACTATTGATCAGCGGTATTTCAGCCTTGGTCGAAGCCGTTTTTGTGAGTACATCGTAGATGGTCGTCCAATGGACGCCATCTGGATCAAACGCGACTGTGTATAGATAAGCACTCTTGCCTTGAAGAAATGTCTCCTTGGTCTTCGAGACGGCGATATTAATGTTGCCAGTCGGCGTTGTGTCAGCCACAAAGGCTCCTCAGGAAAAGAAACATGATCGCCACCGGCAAGTCAGGCGCAGGGTCCAGAAACCTCGCCCAATATGTCTCTGACGGGATGTTCAAAAAATGACGCGTTTCTTCTTGGAAAAATTTATACCCGCACCCTGTCATGTGGTCAATGAAATGTTAAGTCTCAGAAAGACGGTGGTCATCGATGATGGCCAAGGCTATCTTGATGGGTTGCGGATTCCGGAAAGTCGCAGATACCCGGCATGGCGTGGCCATTGAGATTGCATGCGCACAGGGCAAATGAACAGTGGTCCGAGATTGGTTCTTACGAAAGGTCAGGACAGCCTGGCGAAGCGGAAATGATGAATCGGTGAGATCCGGAGTTCTGTGAGATCTGGTGAGTAAATGCTTTTTGGGCAGATCAAGTGGGGTAGGGGGCGACGCAACTGCCCTGCCGGTTAGCATTTCCTGATCGCTATCTTTCTCTGAGTGCCTCTTTCACGTTCTCAAGCGGGCGAAACAGGTACTCGAGCACACTCTTGTGCCCGGTCAGGATATCAACGGTAGCGGTCATGCCTGGCTGAGGGGTCATTTGCATGTTTCCTCTCTCGATGCCAGGATTTACGATCTGAATCAGTAGTTTGTAGTGTCCAGGTTCAAAGTTTACAGACGTCGTCGGGGTGCGACTGGCCATTTTGTGATCTTCTATCAGGGTGTCAGGGCTGATCAGTTTGACGACACCTTCGAGTTCGCCGTAGCGTCTGGAGTCATAAGCGCTGAGCTTGACCCGAGCAGACTGTCCGACTTTGATGTGGGCAATCTCTGATGGTTCGACGAACGCCTCGACAAGCATCTCATCGTTGATCGGCACAATTTCCATAATGACATCGCCTGAACTGATTATTGCGCCAATCGTGTGGAAGTTGATGTCTTTGACAATGCCGTCGGCCGGTGAGAGAACCTTGGTACGGTTATAAGCGTCCCGATGAGCTGACATGATCGCCGAGACCTGCTTTAACTCGGAGTCGACTCTGACAAGCTCCAGGCTGGCGCTAGTCAGGTATCGTGCCTTGATCTCGGCAGTCTGTCCCTCCAGACCGGACTCCTCCCGCCGCAACCTGAGCAGTTCCACTTCTGACATCACCCCTTGCCTGACCAGTGGTGCGATCAGTTCAATTTCACGTTGCAGTGTTGCGCGAGTTTTAGTCAATGCAGCCAGTTGCTCCTCAAGTGCATTCTTGCGGGTCTCGTAGGCCTGGGTTTCGCGTCTGAGCAGACTCGGATCATCGCGAACCGTTGCAGGGAATTCCAGATCAATCCCATAGGCTTCTGCATTCAGCCTTGCAGCCTGTGCGAGTAGCGAGCGCCACTTTTCCTGAGTCTCGCGGTAGAGTGGCCCAGCGCGGGTGTCATCGAGTTCGAGCAGGACTTCACCGCGCCGGACTTGCTGCCCTTCGCGCACTTTGAGATCTCTGAGGATTCCGGTCTCCAGAATCTGGACGACTTGACCGCGACTTGACGGGATGACTTTACCGTTGGCCACTGTGACTTCATCAAGATCAAAGTAAGCCGCCCAGCCAATGATGCAGAGCACCCCCAGAGCCACCATGTAGACAAGATAGCGACTCCAGCGACCTGCGCCGTCAACGTCAAGCGTTGCCTGGACAAACCTTTGGCCCTCAGAATCATGTGGATAGCGGTTGCTCACGTGGGTCTCCTCAGGCTTTGCGCCTGGGAAGTTGCCACGCTTGAAGAAGGCGGTGTCTGGTGCTGCCTGGCCTTGGCTGAGAGCTGACGCAAGACTTCGTCTCTCGGGCCTTCTGTGACGATCTTGCCCCTGTGCATTAAGGCGAGCCTGTTGGTCAATGCCAGCAACTGCGGGCGGTGAGTTGCAACGACCAGCGTTCTGCCTTTCAGCCATTCGCCAAGTTCAGTGATGACGGCCGCTTCTGTGTCCTGGTCCATGTTTGCTGTCGGTTCATCCAAAAAGACATAGACGGGGTCTCGAAG
>CAZBIN010000206.1:0-5469 GCA_964491995.1 uncultured Orrella sp. | reverse complement strand
CAAGTGCCGGGCTTAGCCTTGCCATTCGTGCCTGCACCTCATCACTGCTGATCCGGCCTTTACGCACCGAGTCCGCATAATTGCGGGCAATGGTTGTCTGTGCGCGGTCAAGTGCCTGCTGACTCATATCAACGAGCGTGACTCGCATGCCACCATTTAAAAAGCTCATGGCGATACCCACACCCATGGTCCCTGCGCCCACCACACCCACTTCGCGAATTTCGCGGGGTCTGGCGGCAGCTTCCAGGTCAGGTATCTTGGCTGCAGCGCGCTCAGCCAGAAAGATGTGGCGGGCAGCCCTGGATTCTGGAGACTGGATCAGAATACCGAGAAATTCACGCTCCTGTCTGAGCCCCTCATCAAATGGCAGACTGACCGTGGCCGCGACAGACTTCAGACATTTCTGCTGTGCGAGCAACAGAGACTTGTCCCGAGCCGCTGCCAAAGCATCACGCGCCTGAGTGATCAAATCATCAGCCTGCGGCTCATGCATCTTCAGGTCCCGAACCCGCTTGTAGGGAGGCCCCGCCAACACGACGCTGCGTGCGAAATCGACAGCAGCCGCTATCGTTACGCTGACTGCGTCACTGCCAACAACACCCCCGACAGCCGTACCCACAACGCCATCAAACAATCCACTGTCTGCCAAAGCGCTGGCCCTGGCAATGGCGCCGTGGACCACCATGTTCATGCCTCGCTCCAACCCGACCAGACGCGGTAGGCGTTGCGTGCCACCACCTCCGGGCAGGATGCCAAGCTTGACCTCAGGCAGTCCGACCCGCGCATCGGCATGACCAATCCGGTAGTGAGCACCCATCGCCAGCTCGAGTCCACCCCCCAGACACACGCCCGTTATCGCTGCAACCACAGGTTTGGAAGACCCTTCCATTTGCTCGATCAGCGCGGCGAGCCTTGGATGCGTCACAGGCAAAGGCCCACCAAACTCCGTGATGTCAGCACCCCCTGAAAACGCCCGTTCATTGCCCGCGAGCACCATGGCACGTATTGAAGGATCCGCAATCGCACGCTCGACTGCTTCAAAAATATCGACCCGCAGCTGATGACCCAGACTGTTGACCGGCGCGCGGTCCATGGTGATGACAGCAACATCGCCGCGAGCCTCGTAATGGACTGTTTTCATGTAATGACCTACCTGAGCTCGTCGAGTCGAGCATTCTGTCGCACAAAGAACGTTCCGGACCAGTCAACCGAGAGCCTGGCGGCTCAAGATGGTCCTCGAACACCGACCACCAGCGCTGCGGCCACGGTCATTGCCTGAGCAGCGGTATGCTTGGGCAATGATGGAGACTCGATTTTCAAGGCTCCACGGCCCAGACTCATCGACCGGTAAAGTTGGGTGCTCTTTTTTCAAGGAACGCTCTTTGCGCTTCCTTGGCATCCTCTGTCTTTGCTATCGCTGCGGTCATGTCTTGCTCATACCGGTAACCATCACGCAGACTCATATCCTCAATGGCGTTCATGGTTTGCTTGGATAGCCGGATCGATAAAGGACTCTTCGAGGCCATGGTCGTGGCAAGTTCGATGGCTTCTTTCATCAGATCTTCGGGCGTTGTAACCTTGATCGCAATGCCCAGACGATAAAGTTCCTGAGCCGGCACACGATAGCCCGTGAAAGCCATCAATCGCAGAAACGAATGGGGAAACAATCGCTGCGCATGGCGGCAGCCACCCAGTAAACCGACGTCAATCTCTGGCAATCCCAGTGATCCTTTCTCAGATGCGATGATGACATCGGCCGAGGCAACCATGCCAAGACCGGCACCAAGGGCAGGTCCGTTGATTGCCGCGATCACAGGTTTGGTGCACTCGCGGATTGCATGAAACGCCTCGCGCGTGCGACGGGAATGGGCTGGCAAATCGCCGGGGCCCTTGATCACATCGGCACGACCCTTGAGGTCAGCGCCCGCACAAAACACCTTCCCTTGGCCGGTGAGGACAACAGCACGAACTTCCTCAATCTCGGAAATGTAGTCAAGGGCAAACGTGAGCTCATCGCCAAGTGTGCGGCTCATCGGATTGACCGGAGGGTTATTCATCGTGACGACGCCCACGTGACCGATCAATTCGAATTTGATCTGGGTCAGCTGGGTCAAAGGTGCAATGGTTGACATGACGCTCTCTTTTGCCTCAGTTGTTGTGATGGAAGATCAATGAGCTGATGGCCAAGCCGCGAATCTGCACACCGGAAGAAGTGTGCAATCGGCATTCCGCAAGCATTCAGGCCAGCGCAGCTGGGTATCTTTTTTCAAGATAGCACAGCAACCAACTGATGTTGCATCAGGCAACACAGATCTTTTGTCAGGAAACCAGGCAGTTGAAAATCAGCGTCCAGCGGGGTCGGGCAGACTCGAGCCGTTGTCAGATGATTCTGGGCTCAGGCGTCGGGCCGCCACCAAGAAATGCCCTGAGCGCACTGAACGTGATGTGGGGGGCAAACTGATTGATAAACGACAGCAACACCTCCTCATCCGCACTTTCCCTTCTCGCAACGGCATAAACCGGACTGGGCTCAAACAAGTGATTGACACAGCGTCCGACCAGCGCCTGGTCGCGTTTGGCATCAAATGACAGTGCACTGATGACCGCCACGCCAAGTCCATCTGCCACACAGGTTTTGACGATATCGGAATCCGCAGCCGTCAGAGCCACCTCAAACTCGATGCCCTGGGATCTGAAGGCCTTTTCCATCGAACTGCGGCCTACATGAGGGGCCGTGTAAGAGACCAGCGGGTAGCGAGCAATCTCTTGCAGCGTCAGAGTTTCAACCTCAGCCAGCCGATGCTCGGGCGGCATGATCAGAATTCGCGACAGACTGTAACAGGGCACACAGACCAGTTCGGCCTGATTGGCCGGCGCGCGGGTGCTGATCACAAGGTCAACCTCATGATTGAGCAGTTGCACCAAAGCAACATCCGGGGTGCTTTGACTAACTTCGATCGCCACCGAAGGATACGCCTCACGAAATCCCGAAAGGGGCTTTGCCAGCAGGTAGCGCGCAATGCTGTGATTGGTGACCACTGAAAGCGATCTTCGTGCCTTGCGCCTCGATCGCCGACCCATCTCCCGAAGACGGTCAACATCGGCCACGATCTGGTTGGCCAATGCCATGAAAGGCTCTGCACCAGGAGCCAGTCCCACCACACTGTTGCGGGTTCGCACCAGCAGCGACACTCCAAGCTCCTCTTCGAGCAACTTGAGCTGGCGGCTCACGCCCGGCTGGGATGTGTGCAACAGCCTTGCGGCCTCTGAAATATTGAAACCGGTTCTGGCGACTGTGACGAAGTAACGAAGTTGTTGCAGTCTCATAAATGAGTGACCAATGTTTGTCTCGCCCCATGTAGCTTGTTTCACCGGATCACTAGGGAAATTGCTACTGGGGACATTGCTATTTGGATTCAATATAACAGTATGTCTGTTCGTTAGACACGGTCGCTGCATCGCCGCATTTGTAACCAATTTATATATAAAGATTTTGTGCGCTGGACGTCAGAAAATATTGCAGTGCAGCCGGCACTGCTTTTGCATCAAGCATACTCAGAACTCATAGCACCATATCAATCAAGTATTGGGCATTTAGTCAGGAGCATCGATAGCATTGCCATGAAAACCTGCGTTCCGGGACAGGCATGCATCGCATAGCGATGGCCAGGCCTGGACTCACTCATAAAAGAATCGGAGACAGCTATGCTGAAGTTCAAGGGGATCATTACATCGACTGCGGTAGCACTTTGTATGGGTGTCGGCAGCGCCTGGGCCGCTGATGACTATCCGAACAGAACCGTTCGGATCATTTTGCCGTTCTCGCCCGGTGGTGGTGCAGACAACAACGCGCGCATCATAGCGGCCCCACTTGCAATCCGGTTGGGCCAGCCTGTGATTATCGACTACAAGCCGGGAGCGGGTGGCACGATCGCAGCGAACTATGTCGCAAAAGGTGAGAAAGACGGGTACGCCATCCTTTACGCAACCCCGGGTCAGCAGCTGACCAATCCCTACCTCATGGACTCGCTCCCCTACGATCCGAAGAAAGATTTTGATCCGATCATCCAGCTCATTCAGGGTACCAATGTGCTGGTTGTGCACAAAGACCTCCCCGTCAACAGCGTGGCTGAGCTGATTGCTTACGGAAAAGCCAACCCCGGCAAACTTAACTTCGCCAGCTCAGGCACCGGATCTTCCAGCCACCTGGCCGGCGAACTTTTCAAGTCCATGTCGGGCATCGACATGTTGCACGTACCCTTCAAAGGTTCTGGTCAAGCCGTATCCCAGGTCATCAGCGGCGAAGTGCCCATGACCATCGATACTGTTTCGGTCTACCTGCCCCACATTCAGTCCGGAGCCGTCAAAGCGCTGGGGGTGTCAACCTTCGAGCGAAATGCCATGTTGCCCAACGTGCCGCCGATTGCAGAAACCCTCACGGGATTCTCAGCCTTCCCGATCAACTACCTGACAGCGACTGCAGGCACACCAAAACCCATCATTGACAAACTCAATCGCGAGGTCAACGCGGTACTTCAGTTACCTCAGGTGAAGGAAATGTTCCTGAAAAACGGCTCTACGGTTGTTGGTGGAACACCTGAGCAACTGGCTGCATTGATCGAAAGCGAATCTGCCAAGTGGAAGAAGGTCATCGAAGAGTCCAAGGCTGGCAAGTAATCACTGAGTCCGGCAGCAGACTATCACCCACCGCTGATCCATTAGAACCCAACATTTGAAGCTGCTTCGTGACTGATAGCAGCCAAATGAAACAAACCGGAGACTCATCATGCGCTCATTGACGAAATCGATACTTGCAGCCTGTACGGTTGCACTCTCGGTTGCCGCTTCACCAGCCGCAGCCAAATACCCTGACCGGCCGGTCACCATCATCGTGCCGTACACCGCGGGCGGGGTAACCGATGTTTACGCCCGGGCAATCGGCCAGCAACTGTCTGAAATGTGGAAGCAACCCGTTCTGGTTGACAATCGGGCGGGTGGTGGAACGATTATCGGTACCAATCTGGCAGCCCGTGCTGCGCCCGACGGCTACACCATCATGCTGACCAGCTATGGATTTACGTCCAACCAGGTCCTCAAAAGCTCACTTCCCTACGATCCCAAAGCGTTTACACCCATCTTGCTGATCGGCAACTCGTCAAATATGTTTGTCATCAACAAGGATCAGCCGTTCAACAATCTGAAAGAGATCATCGAGTGGGCCAAGAAGAACCCAGGCAAGCTGACGCTGGCCTCTTCTGGCAACGGATCGAGCCCGCACATCGCCGCTGAGTTGTTTGCCACAGAAGCCGGTGTGAAGATCACGCACGTTCCGTACAAAGGCACCACACCCGCCATGACAGACGTGATGGGTGGGCAAGTGATCGGCATATTTGACGGACCATCGGCCATGCGCCGTGTCGAAGCCGGTCAACTCAAGGCCATTGCGATCGCATCCGCCGGGCCACACCC
>CAZBIN010000205.1:0-5530 GCA_964491995.1 uncultured Orrella sp. | reverse complement strand
GAACCTGTATCGAGAGCTTCGGAAACTCTTATTCTATCCATTGAACTACGGGCGCTGTGCGGCGAATTATACCTGCTCTGGAGAACCCTATTTCAGACCTTGCGAGCTAACCTCGCATTATCGGTATAATTCTCGAGATTTTCCGCCATTGCAACTTAGGGCCTGCTCATGAGTCATTCTCACGATCCTCAGCAAGAACACACCGAAGAACACGAATCACCGATCAAGACGCCCAAACAGCTGATCGTGACCGTCGTACTGGCGTTCGTTGTGCCAATCATCATCATCATTTTGCTGGTGAGCTGGGTCACGTCCGGAACCCGCACAGCCGCTGGCTCCGACGCAATGGGACCAGAAGCAACCGCACTGAGAATTGCTCCTGTCGCACGCATCGAACTGGTCGATGCCAGCGCCCCGAGAGTTCTTCAGACAGGCGAGCAGGTATACAACGCGGCCTGTGCGGCCTGTCACTCGGCGGGTGTCGCAGGGGCGCCGAAGTTTGCTGACAAGGCTGCCTGGGCAACACCGATCGGGACAGGTCTGCAATCCATGATTGCTTCAGTCACCAACGGTAAAAATGCCATGCCTGCACGTGGCGGCAACCCCAGCCTTGACGATCTGGAACTTGCTCGTGCGGTCGTATACATGGCCAACGCGGCTGGTGGTAACTTTGCAGAGCCTGCTGCTCCTGCTGCGGACGCAGCTCCGGCCGCGGCTGCGGCGCCTGCTGCTGCGGCTCCGGCTGTCACTGCCCCTGCTGCTGCCCCTGTCGCGGCTGCTCCTGCTGCCGCTCCGGCGGCTCCCGCAGCGGGTGCTGTGGATCTGGCACTGGGTGAGCGCGTTTACAAACAAGCATGTTTTGCTTGTCATGCAGCGGGTGTCGCTGGCGCACCTAAACTTGGTGACAAAGCTGCCTGGGCGCCTTTCATCGCCACTGGCATGGACACCATGGTTTCCATCGTCATCAAGGGTCAAGGCGCCATGCCTCCTCGTGGCGGTTTGGCCAGTGCGAGCGACAGCGACTTGCGTGCTGCGGTGGCGTACATGGTTCAGCAGTCACAGTAAAGTCCACGGAACTGCCGAGGTAGGCCCTTTGCGGGGCGTACCAATAAAAAAGGAGCTTGGTGCTCCTTTTTTATTGGTCATCGAAGATGTATTAGCGCTTGCGAAGACGCGCGTTTATTTGACAGCGCTCCATGACAGTTTCCCCGGATGCGTGATAGCTGGCATGGCAACCTCCTTTAGTGTCGCTAAGACTTTCGCACCCTGATAAATGTCGCGATAAGAGAATCACGACATTTATCAGGGTGCGCGGAAATCCTCTCTCCGCTCAGGGAAGCATGAGTAGTGCGCACTCTCAAGGGGTCCTGGCAGTCCGCTACTCAGGTGTTTGCCCAAACCAGAGGAAAACAAATACTGAGCTAGCGTGCAAGGCATGCTGGTTCGACTCGGCATGCCTGCAGACTTTCTTCTGCGTCAGGCGGTTGCTGAACTCTCGAGCAGTGATCGCTCCAGCAACACACGGCGGCGCAGCCACAAACTTGGGCGATATCGCATGTCACCCGTCACGGTGTGCATGTTCTCGAGGATTTCCAGCACCCGGGCTGCACCAAGACTGTCCCCCAGGCTGAGAGGCCCTGCCGGGTAGTTCAGGCCCAACTTGACGGCGCGATCGATATCTGTGGGCGTGGCGATGCCTTGCTGGGCAATCTCGCAGGCGATGTTAACGATCGTGGCCTGAATACGCTGCCCGACAAATCCCGGTGAGTCCTGAATCACGCTCACCTGCACCTGGTCTAACGAAAATATCGCATGAGCCACATCGCGCCAGTGGGGCGTAGTCAGCATTGACACCATCAGGGTCCGGTGACGCTGGGGGGACAGCGCCCCAAAGGTGTCAAGACCCACCGTGCGGGCCGGATCCAGCCCCTGCTCTGCAATCGCTGTCGCAACATCTTCGCCGTATGGTGTCACAACAATCAGGCTCTCGTCATCGGGTCGACTGCCGGTCTGAATGGCGGCACCGAGCGCACGCAGCCATGTCGTCGCTATTGAATGCCCATGCGGATGCTCCGGACTGACCCAGACGCTGGGCAATGAATCAAATGCAGGCACCTTGGGCAAGGGGGACTCGTTTTTCTTGCCGTTGGAGTACTGGTAAAAACCACCCCCACTCTTGCGGCCATAAAGGCCCGCAGCCACCCGTACCGCGCCGAGGGGCGAAGGGCGAAACCTCGTTTCATCGTAAAACTGCTGATAGATCGACTCCATCACAAACTGTGACACGTCCAGGCCGGTCAGATCCATGAGTTCAAACGGCCCCATCCTGAAACCGCACTGCTCGCGCATCACGCGATCCACGGTTTCATAGTCCGCCACCTGCTCCTGAACGACTCTGAAGCCTTCCGTCGACAGCCCACGGCCTGCGTGGTTGACGATAAACCCGGGCATGTCTTTGCAACGAACCGGGGTGTGCCCGATCTGGCGGGCAAACTCCATCAAGGCATCACCCACCTCAGGATCGCCGCGTGTGCCATCGATCACTTCCACCACTTTCATCAGGGGCACGGGGTTAAAAAAATGGAACCCGGCCACTCGCCGGGGATCACTGCATGTTGATGCAATCGCAGTCACCGACAGCGATGATGTGTTGCTCACGAGGATACCGTCGGGTCTCACGACCGCCTCAAGATCTCTGAACAGCGCCTGCTTGATATCCAGACGCTCGATGATGGCCTCGACCACCAGATCACAGTCTGCGAGTTCGGCCAGCGACTCGGCCACGTGCAGGTTCTCGACAGACGCTTTCACCGCTTCGGGTGTCATGCGTCCTTTGGTGGCCAGGCTATCCCAGACTTTGACGATATCGGCTTTGGCCGCTTGCACCGCTTCCAGTCGCTGGTCAAACATTCGGACTAAAAATCCGGCCTGTGCGGCAATCTGTACAATGCCTTTACCCATGGCGCCCACACCCACAACGCCCACTGTTTTGATGTCTCTCACGTGCGATACTCCTTCTGATTGCTGTCTGTTCAAGCTGTGTCGTCCCACATTTTGCCTGAGATCATGCGCAAACAGCCTCTCTTGTCCTGTCAGACCATCACGCCAGCCCTGTTTGCCGGGGTTTTTGCGATGCGCGACCCCCAGGGACACAAGGGCACGTTTGGCTCGGTTGCCATACTGGGTGGTGCCGCAGGCATGACGGGAGCGGCATTGCTGGCCGGGCGCAGCGCCCTGAAGTCCGGTGCTGGACGCGTCTACGTTTGCCTGACCCAGGATCAGCCTGAGCTTTCGATCGATATCGGGCAACCCGAGCTGATGTTGCGCAGCGTCGACGAAACGCTGGCCATGGCATCACAGATCGGGGCCTGGGGCGCAGGATGTGGTCTGGGTCAGCAAGACAACGCCATCGACTGGCTGCGCACACTGTTTCGGGTCCGCCAGGGCAAGCCCATGGTGCTCGATGCGGATGCCCTGAACGCGCTGGCCCGAGGCGATGCCGCACCCATCTGGGGCAGTGGCAAGGTCGTTCTGACACCACACCCGACCGAGGCAGCAAGGCTTCTGAACACCTCCACGGACCGGATACAGACAGACCGTATCGAAAACGCCAGACGCCTGGCCGCGCAGTATCAAGCGTGGGTGGTTTTAAAGGGACATGGCACGGTGGTGGCCAACCCCGAGGGCGAGTGCTTCATCAACCCGACGGGCTGCGTGGCGCTCGCAACCGCAGGCACAGGTGACGTGCTGACAGGCCTGATCGCCAGTCTGCTTGCGCAAGGCCATGACATCCGAACGGCCGTGTGTGGCGCTGTCTGGCTGCACGGTGCTGCGGGCCAGTGGATGACAACTCAACTCGGGGGTCCGGTTGGCGTGACAGCCACAGAAGTCATCGATGCGATTCGGCACCTTCGCAACAACCGCGAGCGGGTTCAACAACTGCACAACGCAACCCTATCCACCCACCCTGACGTGCCGTAAACCCTGAGGGGGGCCGTCGACCGTTAGTGTGCCATCAACCGACGACGCGCCAGGGCAGTTTTTTGTGTCAACTGGCCCGTCGCCCGCCCGCCAGAAGCGCCTTGAGCATGTCCAGACGCTTTGCGGGGGAGAGCCCGGGGTCCTCGTTCTCGGCAGGTTTGCCGGGTGTCAGACCCATCTCCACCACAAAGCGTGAGATCTCACAAACACGATCCTGACGTGCACGCCTGCGGCGTGCACACCATGTCAGGTGCAAGGTGCGCTGGGCCCGGGTGATGCCAACGTACATCAGTCGACGCTCTTCCTGGATTCTGCTGGCCAGCGAATTTGTCTCATCGTCCCCCACCATCTCATCGTCTCGTCCCAGATGGGGCAGCAGGCCTTCTTCAACACCGATCAGATAGACGTGTGGGAACTCGAGTCCCTTGGATGCATGCAGGGTCGAGAGTTTGACCGCATCCGGTGACTCCTCCTGCTGTCGCTCCAGCATGGTCACCAGCGCGATGTGCTGCACGAGACCGGCCAGCCCGGTAGTGTGCTCCTGTGCACGACTTTTAAGCCAGTCCACCAGGTCCAGCACGTTCTGCCAGCGAGACTGGGCGGTACGCTCATCCGAGGCGGTATCAAACAGATGATTCTCGTATCCGATGGCTCGCAAGAGGTCATCGAGCAACTGGTCAACCGGTTCGATATGGGCTGGCTTATCGGCCCTGTCCTGATACCGCTGAATGAATTTCACAAAGCCGTCCACGGCCTCGTACTGCCTGGGTTGCAGCAACTCTGCCACTGCGGTGGTCTGCGCAGCCTGCATCAAGCTGATCTGATGCTGGCCTGCGTACTCCCCAAGGGCGTGCAGGCTGGCCTGACCAATGCCGCGTCGCGGGGTGGTCGCCGCACGGATGAAAGCAGGGTCATCGGCATCGTTGGCGATCAGTCGCAAGTAGGCCAGGATGTCACGAATCTCCTGCTTCTCAAAAAAGCTCTGGCCGCCTGAGACTGTGTAGGGGATTCTCAGATCCCGCAAGGCTTGCTCCAGCAGGCGTGCCTGCTGATTGCTCCGGTACAGAATCGCAAAGTCCTGCCACTTGGCCTGCTTCTCAAACCGTGCCGCCGAAAGCCGGACCGCGACCGACTGGGCCTCGACCTGATCATTGTCCATCCGTGTAACGGTAATGGCTTCACCCACCCCGTGCTCAGACCACAGACGCTTGTCAAAGAGTTTCGGGTTAGCCTGAATGACGCGGTTGGCCGCTGCCAGTATGGTCTGACTGGAGCGATAGTTCTGCTCGAGCTTGATCAGATGAAGGTCGGGATAGTCCTGCTCGAGTCGGGCAAGATTCTCGACGGTGGCGCCACGCCAGCCGTAGATCGCCTGATCATCGTCTCCGACCGCGGTGAACATCGATCTGGCACCGGTGAGCTCACGCAACAACTGATACTGGCAGGCATTGGTATCCTGGTATTCGTCGACCAGCAGATACTGGACCCGCGACTGCCATCGGGAGCGAACTTCCTCATTGGTCGAAAGCAATCGCAGTGGCAACAAGAT
>CAZBIN010000204.1:0-5536 GCA_964491995.1 uncultured Orrella sp. | reverse complement strand
TTGCTGCGGCTCAAGGTGAACCATCACAATCATTTGACACGCCCTGCCCACCCTGAAACACCCCAAAAAATTTCAGCTCATCGACCCTGATCAAGGCCAGGTATTCCGAGATGGCTCCTGTTCATGAGACGATAGGCCTGTTCTGACCGACGCAAAGCGTTAGGCGCGTATCCAAACATTTTCTTGAATGCACTACTGAAATTACTCAGGTGCCGGTAGCCAAGGCGATCCGCCAGCTCAACTAGCGCAACATCGGTTTGCTGAACCATTTCATGAGCCAGTGACAGACGCTGCTCGCGCATGAATCTCGCCGCCGGCATGCCACACTCACGAACCATGATGTTATTGATTGTGCGCGCAGACACACCAAATGCCTTGGCCAAATCATCCAAAGCGACACATTCGCGATAGTGCTGACGTATGTACTTGCCAAGCACGTTGGCGTTGATAGGCTCAGATCCAGGACCGCATGGCGCTTTGCGCGATAGAAAGTACATCGCCAGACCACTCAAAAACTCAAGTGTCCTCGCATGAGCGCGCAACTTTCGCACAGAAAACGGCAAATCCTGATCTAGGCAATATCGCAATGGACTCAAAACGGATCGACCGAGATCGTGAGTGACACAAGCGCTGCTTTCGACCCGATGACAGAGCTCATTTGCGGCATCAAGACCAAGGAGATCACAAAGCGCACTCATGCCAATCGCCAGATGAATTGACTCTGTCTGACACTCAGGACTAACAGACGTGATAAAAGCCGCCGAGGAAGATACCCTGACATAGGTGCTCTGCTGATCAAGAAGAAATTCCCGCCCACTAAGCGTATCGTGACGCATTGCAGTGCCACTTAGCGTGCAGTGCACCTGCAGTACCGGTTCCGTAAAGTCGACTGTCGCCCTGCAGTACTCGACAAACGTTTTAGCCTGGTCCTGGGGTTCAAGCCGGACCTTGGCTTGATGCAAGGTGATACCTCCCGCCAGCTTGAGGCTCGAGAATCCAGCCTGCCCGTGAATAATCGGATACTGATACCACTCAATATCACCATGCAGGTAATCATCATCCTTCATACCGGGCACTGGGCGTCGCGCGTTGGCCAGCAGGTCAATCATCAAGGATTTGAAAGGGGCGTACATGATGTCTTCGGTCTGGTTTATCTGTCAAACACCTCAAAACCCGCAATCACTTCACAATTATTCACCACAGCGTGGCAGGACACCGGGCAAAAAAGGACTGACGACAAGTCAGGCGATCGCTTTGTGGATGTTTCCAAGTCACCATACCACTTTGTTTCAGTTATCGGAACCCGATCTGAGTTGTCCTGTCAGCGAACAACCAGAATGACTTTGACTTGCCAGAAAATTCCATTGCGCATAACAATTCAGACTAAATAGGTAATAAATAAAGCAATATTTAGGAACCTTCACCCTGCAAAATACCCTTGTGCAAATACGAGCTTTCATACCGTATAAGTAATAAAAAGTCTCTTTTAATCAAAGCCGTTGCATCCTTAACCCAGGACACATCGCAATCATAAGTAGCCATCCGAAGGAAATCCTGATCTTCACGTTCCATTTCGCATAAATCGAAAAAGAAAAGAACAAGAAAACAAGCCTGGCTTAGCCATTCTTGAGTCGATCAGCCCTGTAGTAAAGACCGGTTGGGGATTTGCGACATTCGGCTTCTGACAGACGGAATCAAGAAGCCCTTGCATGGGCAGTTTCGATGGAAGTCCTCATGCCATGACTCCACGCAGCCCTCGCTCTTTGGCATTCTGAACGAACATTCGTCGCCGGTCAGGAAGATCTGACCATGACCAGAGGCCTCAGCCCCTGAATGTCCTATTCTCTCTAGAACTGACTCACAAACCGACCGAATCTGATCAAAACCCAACTCGCAGGAATCGGTTCACCCAAAACGACAACGCGCTAAGGCAGGAGTCATTTCTCGCGCAAGTTTCAGCGATAGCCTGGGCGTTCGTCACAAGAACAGTCCGCTAAGTCAATCTGGCACCACGGGCAATGACCCAGCCTTGTTACGCAGGATGTCTAACGGAACACACCGTTTGATTACGTTGCTGGATCATGCTACCCCCGAAAAATGAAGTAGACCGCACCGAGAAGACATACACCTGCCCAGATGTAGTCCGTCTTGAAAGGCTCTCCCATGTAGAACATGGCAAATGGAACAAATACAGACAGAGTGATCACCTCCTGGGTGATCTTCAGTTGAGCAAGACTGAAAGTCTGAAATCCTATGCGATTCGCAGGAACTTGCAGCACGTACTCAAACAGCGCAATCCCCCAGCTCAGCAACGCAGCAATCCACCAAGGCTTGTCAGCAAGGTTCTTCAGATGCGCATACCAGGCAAAGGTCATGAAAACATTAGACAGGACCAGCAACATCACGAACAGAACAGGTCCCGGCAAGATACCCGCCATCGTCACCATTTAGCTCTCCGTTGAACCAGACCCGTTCGCCTCTCATCAACGCGCGAGGGCACCGTACCACGCGCAGCATGGCATGAGCACCATCCGGGCACGCGCCCCTACATCAGAACGGGCCGGTCAAGCCGGCCCGTCTGCAAGTTGACTCCTTTGGAGGTCAGATCACTTGTCCCGCTGCGAGATAGCACCGCCAACCGCACCAATCGCTGCGCCACCGAGCGCTCCCACCACGGCATCACCGCCGGCAATCGCTGCGATGCCAGCTCCTGCCGCCGCGCCGATTGCTCCGCCAGAAACCGTTGCCTGCTGTTGGCGACTCATGTTTGAACATCCTGCAAAAGCAAGAGGGGCAACGATTGCAAGCACCAAAGTCAGTTTTTTCATAATTTCCCCTTATCGGACATTGAGATGAAAAAATCATCCGTCACTGGTTTCAAAGTCAGTGCTCAAGTGACAGTTTACCAGTGTCAGCCAAGTTGATTCCAGTCAAAGGTCATGAAGCAGACGTCTTGATTTTTCTTGTTTTCTCAAAGCCCGAAACATTCGGGCCGACACCAAACTCATCACAGACCCGTCTACGTCGATGGCCTGTATCAGGATTGACTGTCCAGAGATACCCTGTGGCCGCGCCAATCAGCAGGAAACCGTTCTCCAGCCAAGCAGTGACAGCCCCCGGGACCGAAATCTTCCTGGTAATGCGGGTATTGGCTTTGTGAAGATAGACGGACTCTTCAGCCGGGTTGAGACGATCAATGATCCAATCCATGCTTGTATCGTACAGAAAGCAAACAAGTCGCTGAAATGAACGGCGATACAAGACCGCCCTTTGACGCCAATCTCGTTGCAAAATAGCAACAAACCAACAACGTTCATGACGTAAAAGAACTTATGTGGCGGTCAGACAAGGAAATTGCTTTTTACAACGCTTGGTGCAAAGCCAGCACAGCGCAAGCATCCTGCAAAGGTCCGCTGCTCTTTACAATCCGAACAAATCTGTCAAAGGCTCTCTTGTAAAGGTCGTTTACGAGGAATACCCCATCATGATCAAAAACCTGGACCATCTCGTCATCACAACAGCTAGCGAGTCCGCATGTGTCGATTTCTACACACGGATCCTTGGCATGGAACTTCAGACTTTCATGGCAGGCAATCCGCCGGGACCTCGCAAGTCACTGCATTTTGGCACCCAGAAAATTAATCTGCATGTTGCAGGTTCGGAGTTCGACCCCAAAGCGGACCGTCCAACACCCGGGTCACAAGACCTCTGCTTCATGCTGGAAGGTTCCCTTGATGACATGATTTCACATATACAGAAGCAAGGCTGGTCCTTGCTGATGGGACCCGTGCCTCGCACAGGCGCAACGGGTCCCATTCGATCCGTGTACCTGAGGGATCCTGACCAGAATCTGATTGAGCTGTGCGAACGCTTGAGCAATGCTTGATTTCGAAGCCAGAAAAATTTCAACGGATACCATAGACGTGACATCCTCGCTGTGCGGATCAACCTCGGTTTTAACCTGTCACGAGCTTTATGGCCGTTGGCACTAACCACAGCGATGAAACTGATATTTTTCGCTGCGATAGTCAAAGGCATAAAGCCACCCGATCTTCAATTTTCAGCGTTTGATCTCACTTTTACAATCTGACAAATATTCAGACGACTCGCCTTGATTTCCATTGACCCACACAAACTGCGCATTATCAGCCTCATTGGTCTGGCTCAGGTCATTGCCAGCGCCTCGAGCCAGTATCTGCCCGCCGTCATCGCAAGTCCGGGAGGCAAGGCGCTTGGCATCTCCCCCACCATGTTTTTCGGGACCAACCGTAGGGCGCATGGTTGATCGGCTCGGTGGTCGTCCGATGCTGATGCTCTCCAACGTGTTTTATGCCATCGGCCTCGGGCTGTTGTCCATGGCCGATGGCGTCACAATGATTGTTCTGGCCAACGTGATCATGGGGTGCGCTCTGGCAGCCGGACAGTTTGAGGCGGCTTTCGCCACTTTGGTCAGACTTTTCGGCAAGGACTCCAGAAACGCAATTACTGGCATCACGTTAATCGCCGGATTTGCCAGTTTTGTGGGCTGGACTGTTTCTGTTCAAGTGCTTGATCTATGGGGATGGCAGGGAGTCTGTCGATTCTGGGCTGCCGTGCACTTATTCATCGCGCTACCGCTGCACGCACTCATCCCGAATGCAAAGCCTGTTGATACAGTCCCCCCCAAGAAGAGCAGCGAGCACAAAAACTCGCAAAAATCATCACCACCAACAAGTTATCAGCGACACGCATCACCACCCATACAGTCAAATCGCACCAAGGGGTTGCTCCTTGCTTACGTGTTTGCGGCCAACGCATTCGTAGGAATGGGTTTGATGATGCACTTGCCTGGTCTGTTGCAGGTGTTTGGTGTGAGCATGGCTGCGGCGTTCACCATTGGATCCTTGGTCGGTCCAGCACAAGTTCTGGGGCGGCTGGGGGACTTTTTTGTGATGCGCAGGTGGCATCCATTGGTCGGCACCCGCTTAGCCGCTTTGACTCATCCGGTAGGCGCGGCCCTCATGCTGGTCTTTGGAACCCCGTTTGCGGCTGCCTTTGTTGTGCTGCACGGCACCGGCAACGGCGTACTGATCATGTCCCGCGGGACACTTCCCCTAGCGATCTTCGGCCCATTAGGCTATGGTCGTATGCAGGGCTGGCTGATGCTTCCGGCCAAACTGGCACAAGCTTGTGCTCCGTTCCTTTTCGGGATGGCTTTGACTCACTGGGCGACGGCAACACTCTGGATGACTGGCCTGATCGGGCTGAGCGTCTTTGGTGCTTTACTGATGATCAGACGTGGTGAGAATGAATAGCTTAAGCAAAAGAGTGTGCCAGAAAGGTGTCGCCCGCCAGAAGCAAGCCGGGTCGTTTCCTGCAAAGGGACTACCATAGCGTCAAGAGTCAGATTCTGAACGTTATGACTATCCATGTCATATTGGCGCTTCAGAATCAAGCATGCAACAGCCGATCAGTCCGCTTGACGCCTGATCCGAAAGCCTGTGCAGCAGGATGTTGATGAGTTATTCAGGAGTTCACCGATGAAAACCATACGCTA
>CAZBIN010000203.1:4038-5541 GCA_964491995.1 uncultured Orrella sp. | reverse complement strand
TTCCCTCTCGAAATGCTCAATGATTTCGGGGTTGTTGGCGGCATTGCCATGATTGCGCTGGTTTACGGCGGGAGTGTAAAACTGGTTCTGAAGGCCAGAGGACAGAACATGTCGCCACTGACTCTGATGTGCATGCTCGGTCTGCTAACCATGACATTTCAGTCGCTCTTTGATGGCAACATCACTTCGTTTCTGGCCACAATCCCATTTGCGCTGTTCTGGGGGTTGACAGCAGCGAGCATCCGGCGCAACCCGAACCTATCGTGATGACCATGTTTGACTTCAACTTGCTGATCAAATTGCTGACCTGGATGGCCTCACCCACGGGTGCGTTCACTGTGGGTGCTTTGCTGTCATGCGGTTTACTGATGCTGGGTCGTGCCCCTCGCTTTCGGACAATGGTGATTGTGCTGGCTAGTTTTCAGCTGCTGTTCTTCTCAATGCCCGGCACTGCCTCAAGGTTGCATGAGGGTCTTGAGGGACAATCCCTGAGGCTTGTCGCCCAGCGGGCTCGACAACCACCCTATATTGGCGTGCTATTGCTCGGAGGCGTCGGCCGATCGTTTTCGTTGACCGAATCGCGACAGTTCGGTACAGCGGATTTCGGTGAAGGTGTCGATCGGGTGTTGCAGTCAGCCAGGCTTTATCACGAAGGCGTCGCTCCTCGCATCATCATATCGGGTGGAAACTGGCAGATTGGCGACACGGGTCGTCCCAGCGAAGCCTCTGTTGTCCGCGAGCTTCTGTTATCACTGGGGGTTCCTGCCACTGACATCATCATTGAAGAAAAGTCACGTACCACCCGGGAAAACTTCCTGTTTACAGATGCGCTGCTCAGGCAACTTGGCCTGGAGGGACCCCTGGCTCTGGTCACCTCGGCAACGCATATGCCCAGGGCGATGCGCAACGCCAACATGCTGAAAACAGATGTGGCGCCTTACCCAACAGACTGGCGAAGCATGGGCCTGAAACTCCACCCGTTGCCATGGCTGCCTAACGCGCAAGCATTAAGCGAGTCGGAAGTTGCCCTCAAAGAGTGGCTTGCCGCTTTTGTGAACTACTGACCCACTGCATACGTATCAGCCCTGTAAGACATTACTTTGTCACGATACCAAACCGGTATGAAAGTGACGCTCCAACAACATTGGCTTTGAACTGTCCAGTGGGAGCCTGCATACGACCCGCCATCAGCGTCAGTGCGACATTATCCGTCAAGCGATAGCCCAAGCCAGCATTGACCTGCCATACCGAGCCATTACCCATCGCCATCGTTCCACCCCCTGCTGCACCCACGAGTGCCTCAGCCGTCAAAAACCATCGCCTGGACAGATTCGTCTGAACACCCAATCCAAGCAAGCCGGTCATATACGCACCTGCATCTCCCGTATAGGCAGCCAGACCCTGACCCGTCACATAGACATGCGGGTTGAAGAAGTAATCCAGCGCCACACCCATGTTGTTGACCGACGCACCGGAGTTCTGAGTACGCCACTGCTCATCAGC
>CAZBIN010000203.1:0-4028 GCA_964491995.1 uncultured Orrella sp. | reverse complement strand
TGGCACGCAGGCGCACTTTCGAGGCACGGTAGCTCGATAGATTGACCATCGGCTGATCACCACGAGCGACTCTTGGCATGCCAAAAACATAACTCAGATTCAACCCAAATTGCGTCGCTTTAAAATCGCCAGAGCCAGCCTTCATCGCACCAAGTGACAGCTCAATGGCCCAGCGATCGGTGATCATTTGCTGTAGCGCGACGCCACCGCCATAGATGAGACCACCACCAGTTGCCACAGCACCACCACCGGCTGGCCCCGCGTTGACATATGCTTTGAGCGCAGTACTTTGTCCCAACGGCAGGCGATAACCAAAACCACCCAGGATCTGCATGTATCCCGCGTTGTCACCAGCAAATGCCCCATCGGCCCCGACGGTCATAAACCAGCGCTGATCAAGGTATGAGGTCCATTTGACACCGACGAGTTGAAGCGTTCCGTTCTGAGGCCCACCACTACTGGTTCTGACAGAAGACGGGATCTTGTATCCGGTCCACCCCACAGAAAACTCCTGGCGGTTGGCTGGCGCCATCAAACCACCTTTTGGGCCTAGCAGCCCCTGCGGCCAGCCTTGCGTCAGAGCACTATGAAACGCATACTCGTACATCAGGTAAGGTTGTACGCTTTTGATCTGTCCCGTCGGAAAGGTCACCCAGGAAACGCCGAATCCCAGATTTCCCAATGCTCCCATGCGATATGTCAAACCGCCCGCTGCTCTGAACATAAAACCACCACCGGCGAGCTCCAGCCCACCAGATCCACCTCCAGCACCAACAAACACCCCTGCATGAGCTTGCCAGCGATCGGTCAACTGCTGACGCACATCCCCGGAGAACCCGAGCGTGATAAACCCGCCGCGATTACCCGTCAGTGCGCCATAGGTTCCAATACCCAGTCGTACGTTTCTGTGCACGTCGAACATCAGATTCGAGCCCAGCATACCCATGCGCTCGCCAGCGGGCAGGCGCCAGACTTCAAACGTGTTGCTGAAAGCCATTCCTGTCGGAAACAGATTGGATGCCGACTCAGATGGCGGAACATCCGAAGGCGTCCATGAAGCAAGACCATTAACTGTCAAACCAGATGTTGACCCTGGAGCCATCGAATCGAAAGGACCTTTCGCTGTGGGCTCGGTGGGCACTTCTGATGTTTGCGTGCTGACAACTCTGGGTGCCACGGGGGATTGCAAAAAGCTCTGCGCGCGCGCAAGGTCTGGCACCATGAACCAGAGTACCAGCGCCAGCACTCCCGTACCAAGCGGCCCAGCCGCATTGGTGCAAATACCATCATGCATAACAGTGGAGCTGCAACATAAGGACTCGGTTCGTTCACCCTCAAGCTGCGACTGGTCAGAATGCATCAATTTCTGACACCCATAACCCCGCAGACCAGCATCACGCGGGTCTCGCATCATCTCAAAACCCTCTTATAGGATCATCGCAATGGATGACAAATTTATCCCTGAGGCGCACACGTTCGTATCTTGTGCATACCAAGCCAGTGACTGACAAGGCCACAATCACCTTACTCAGGCCTGCGCTTCAATGAGTGTCGCTTCAAAGCCAATTTCGTCAAGCGCTGCGACAACTTCCTGCGGTGCGCGTTCGACCAAATTGACTATCTCAACAATCCCTTCATGCAAATCACAAACAACATGAGCATCCGAGGACAACTCCTTGATCGCTTTAGTAATACTGGCAACGCAGTGGTTGCAATTCATGTCTGGCACGTGAAGTTTCACGATCAACTCCCGAAAAATGTACTAGGCGAACCCAAGCGCAAGAGACATGAATAGTAACCAACCAGCGTGCCAATCTGGCAAAAGACTGTGTCAAAGATTGATGAGATTGACTATTTCACGCAGTGAAGAAGCTGCAACCTATACAATTTACGGGTGTAAACATCATTCGCTGAGTGACTGGCTGAATTGGCTCAGACGTCGCCCAAATGTCCCATCAGCAGATCCTGCTGCTTAACCAGAACAATCCAAATATGTCGGTTTCCTCTGAGAACGTTTCAACACCCTTGACAGACAAAGCTGATGTCCTGGTCATCGGCGCGGGCCCAGCAGGCAGCGCCACGGCCATCACCCTTGCCCGACTGGGATTGAGTGTGACAATGATTGATCAGTACGATTTTCCGAGAGACAAAACTTGCGGTGACGGACTGATTCCCGACAGTTTGAAGGCACTTGAGGTACTTGGGGTTCTCGACGCAGTCCTGCAGCGTGCAACCAAAGTGCAAGGACTTGCCTGTCACGGACCTGCAGGGCAGACCCTGTACATCCCAGGCGATCTTGCTGTTCTCCCCAGAAAGGAGCTTGATCACATTCTGGTCATGCAGGCTCGGCAAGCGGGCGCCAGACTTCTAACCCCGGTCAAGTTCGTCAAGCCCGCAATAAACGCTGCGGGTCGCGTCATCGGTGCTGAAGTTCTCATCAACGGTGAGTCCAAAGTTCTGACTGCAAAGTGGGTCGTGCTGGCGACCGGCGCATCGGCGGGTCCTTTGCGAGCGGCCGGCGTATGCGAGCGTCCTCTGCCTTCTGCCATGGCGCTTCGTGCCTATGTGCACAACCCGCAATGGGCTGGCCGTATCGAACACCTGGAGATCAGTTGGCACAAATCCTACGCACCAGGCTACGGATGGATTTTTCCCTGTGGTAACGGGCTGTTCAATGTCGGTGTCGGGCTTTACGGCATGCATCAGAAGACACTCGGAGAACGACTCCTGGGAGCGATCGGGAGACCCATCAGCCCGACCAGCAAGCGCAATTTACATGACCTCTTTGACCGATTCGTGCAAAGCAGCCCGGCGGCGCAAGACCTGCTTGGCGGCGGTAAATTTACTAGTGAAATCAAGGGCGCCCCACTTCGGTGCTCGCTTGAGGGTGCTCTGAGCGAACGCCCTGGAATGTTGGTGACAGGCGAAGCTATAGGCAGTACTTATGCACTAACCGGCGAAGGAATCGGAAAAGCCATGGAAACGGGGATACTCGCTGCACAGGCGATTGCTGCGAGCCCACAATCCGATGCAACGGTCGCTCAGACCTATCGACGATCACTGGATAGCGTTCGACCAAAGTTCGCGATTTACCAGAAAGCCAACATCATCAACCGTATGCCGTGGCTAATCAATCTGGCCATCCGTCGCGGCAATGCCAGTCCCAGACTGGTCAACCGCATGAGTCTGGTTCTCGAGGAAAAAGCCAACCCGGCCAGACTGTTTACACTAAAGGGAGCCTGGAAGTTCCTCACAGAATGAGGTACCAGCAACATGAACAAAGGCTGGACTACAATGCGCGCTGTTGATGTGTCTTCAGCAGACAACCACTTGCAGATGATGACCTGTAAACCAGACTGGCATAGCAGTCAACCCTAACCACTCCACTCCGAAAGAATTTCATGGCTGTCTTTACCCTTGTCAGTGAGAGCGACGCATCCCATCTTCTGTCACAGTATGACTTGGGCGAGCTGATCAGTCTGAATGGCATTGCTGCGGGCATTGAAAACTCGAATTTTTTCCTGACGACATCCAGGGCGGAATACGTCCTCACAGTATTCGAAGTCCTCACGGCAGATCAATTGCCGTTCTACGTTGAACTGATGCATCACCTGGCCTGCAGAGATGTCGCTGTGCCGATGCCACAGACACGCAAGGACGGCACTCGCATCAGCACCCTGCATGGCAAGCCAGTGATTATTGTGACTCGTCTGGAGGGTGGCTGGGTCCGCGACCCTGGCACAAGACACTGCGAAATTGCAGCTAGCACAATGGCCAAATACCAATTGGCTGCGCAGGATTTTTCGATTCGACAGCCTAATTTGCGGGGTCTGGCGTGGTGGCAAACAACGGCGCCGAAGGTTGTCCAGTTTCTGAACCCATCGCAGCGGACTCTACTGGAAAGCAATCTGCGCGAGCAGATTGAGCTGGCAGCCAGCAACAAACTCCAGTCCCTGCCCTCTGGCCCGGCCCATTGCGACTACTTTCGTGACAATGTTTTGTTTGCAGGTGTGCCGCAAAATCCGGTC
>CAZBIN010000202.1:0-5542 GCA_964491995.1 uncultured Orrella sp. | reverse complement strand
TGCAAATCGACGATCTCGGTACAGAAACGCACCGATGTGTTGGGAAAACGCTTGAGCCCATCAAGCAGCACCTTATCCACCAACGGCTGTACAAATCCATTACGTCGGGGCCACCCAAACTCGCGAGTCGTCGGGTTGACCTCAGAAAGGATCTGGCGATCGCCGTTGACCATGTAAATCTTTTGATCAGGGATGGTGTGAGGCAATACCTCGTCCACAAGACCAACCGTCTGCATCGCACGCAGGGCTTCGTCGTCGATGCCCACTGCACGTGGATAGTCGATCAGAGTTTCGCTCTTCTCGACGAGAAGAGCATTAACGCCCTGCTGTCCGAGCAGGTTAGCTAGCATGAGGCCAACAGGCCCTGCACCGATGATGAGAACGTCCGCGGTTTTTCTCATGATGGACTCCTTGTGGTTATTGAGGTCTTGAGTGCTTTGATGTTGTCGTCGAATGCGCGACTCAACAACACGAGGTCGATACCGAATGCAACATAGTCGACCAGACCATCAGCCAACAATGCCGCCGTGTATGTCGATTTGCCAGAATAAATTCCAAGCGTCACGCCGTGTGCCTGAGTGAGTTCGCGTAAGTGGAGGATCGCGTCGCGCACAGGTCCATCCTCCCAGTCACCGCGCCCTGGCAGTCCATAGGAAACGGCAAGATCAGCAGGACCTATGTAAATTGAGTCCAGCCCCGCAGTAGAGATGATTTCTTCCGCGCGCTCTACGCCGATCCGTGTCTCAATCTGCGCAATGGTCGACACGGCGAGGTTGCCTGCTTCGGCATACGAATCACCGATGTAAATCCCTGGCCTAGACGGCCCCATGCTGCGGTTGCCAACCGGTAGATATTTGGTTGCAGCCACCAAGGCTTGCGCCTGCTCACGCGACTCGATGGTGGGGGCAACGATGCCACGGGCACCACTATCAAGCAATCGTAGGATAGGCCCCGGGTCAGTTGAGCCGACGCGCGCCCAAGCGTAAGCGTTGTCGCGAGGAATCGAACGCAGGATGCCACATGCGGCTTCGAGCCCGAGTTCGCCGTGTTGAAGATCAAGGACGATACCGTCGTAGCCGGCAAGCTTCGCCCATTCCGGAATGGAAAACGAAGGCAGCGTCTGATGCACTAATATCTTGGGACTACCTCCGAGAGCGGCTGCTTTCATTACTTGCTTTCGCCTTCTGTTACCCGTGCCGCATGCGCAGCCGCAGCGTTGCCTCCAAAGATAGGAACGATCTCGCGGCGCACAAATCGCCACTGTCCGTCAACCTTGCGATATCGCTCGCGGAACTCGCCCACAGAAGCTGGCTGTGTCTGCGGCTCGTGGGTGTCGCGGAACGTCAGATACTGCACGGTGCCAGCCACTTCATCGCCGTCCCAGACCAACCGGATTCCGCCAATGAAATGGCGGCTGACGATGTCGGTTTGCTTCGCCCGCTTGGCACCCCAAGCCTTGCTTTGCTCGCGGTTCATCGTGCCCAAGGGCCCGACTGAGACACCGTCTTCGGTATAGAGCTCCCATGTGGTGTCGGCCTGGTTGTGATCCAGGCGGTAAAGCATCTCGGAAATAAGTTGCTCAATCTCGACGCGTGTGACTGCGTCAACGGGGCAATAGTTACTCATGGTGTAGCTCTCACTCACTCTAGAAACTCATGCCTTCGAATCGACAGTCGCGACTACACGTCCGAGACCGGTAATGGTGGCAACACACTCGACGTCCATCGGCCAAGGCTCGATGTAGCCGATCGACCCCGAAAGCAGTATCTCGCCAGCTCGCAACGGCTGACCCGTCCGGATGGCGGTCTCGGCCAACCAAAGCACGGCGTTGATCGGATCGCCCAGCACGTTGCTCCCAATGCCGCGGGTAATCTCCTTGCCGCCGCCGGTAATCATCATTTCGACCGCTTTGAGATCTACTGAGCCATAGGGATGCTTTTCCTCTCCGACCACGATGCCACTGCATCCGGCGTTGTCAGCAATCGTGTCTACGATCTGCCCCACGCTACCGTCGTAGCGGAAATCAACGACCTCAAAGGCCGGCGTCACGTAGTCAATGGCCGCCGCTACTCGCTCGAGCGTGGCATCCATAATGTCGCTCTTGAGCACAAATGCAACTTCGGCTTCGATTAGCAACCGGTTGTAGCGCGACTTGGGCAACATCACACCCGACTGGAAAACCATGTCGTCGTGGATAACTCCGTAGTCGGGTTCATTGATGCCGACGCGCTTTTGCACGTTCGGATTGGTCAGTCCCACTTTTCGCCCCACCCTGCGTACGCCCAGATTGCGTTCGCGCAGTGCGGCGAACTCAGCCGAGATGGCATAGGCCGCGTCGAGGTCGCGCTCAGGCAATCGCGGGCTAACATAAGGAACGGTATAGACACCAACGCGGGCGTCGTAGAGCTCACGAGCGATGCTATGGATAGTTTCAGTGGGGATGGTCATTCTGGTCACGTTCTGGCTAGTTCTGGCGGTGCTGTTTATCAAGGAAGGAGACCGCCGCCGCATTGAACGTCTCCGCTCCTTCCCACTGAGGCCAGTGCGCGGCGCCTTCAACAAGCAGAAACTCGCCTTGAGGAATCAGCGCAGCCAAGCGCCCGCCTTCTGAAGCGTCGCCGGTGGGTTCATGGTCTGTCCAGACGAAGAGCGTTGGCACGGGAATGGCCGCGAAATCTTGATCTGTGACACGGTTGCGCCAACGCTGTTCTGGCTGACGCAACACCGAGATATGAGCCATGTTTGCCCCGCTCGGATCCCGGCTGTATATAGCTTGGCGAACGCGCACCAACTCTTCCGTTATCTTCTGCGGGTCGTGGATCACGACCTGAAGGCGCTTTTTGACGTTCTCAAACGTCGGCTCGGTGACCGCTTGCTTGCTCACCGATTGCGCCTTGTCCACCTTCTGCTCGCCAACCACGCGGCCGCCGGGTGCACTCAGAATCACGCTCAGCAATCGATCAGGGTGGTGGGCAGCAAACTTGACAGCGATCCATCCCCCGAGTGACTCCCCAGCGAGATGGACACGCTTGAGATTGAGTGCGTCCAGCAGCCCTAGCAAGTGCAACTCGTACTCGGGGATCTCCAAGTCGTGATCGGTCAGGGTGGTGTACCCATGACCGGGATAGTCGTAACCGATGACACGGTAGCCCGCCTGAACCAGCGCACGCACATTCTGCGTCCAAGCCTCAATGTGACCACTGGTGCCATTGGCAAGTACGACTACCTTGTCACCTTCACCAAGGTCGAGTACGCGCGTGCGCCACTGTCCAACATCAACATAATGCAGACGATGCGGAATATCCGACACGGCCTCCCAAAAAGTCACGAGTCGATTCATGCTGCACATCCCGCCTGAACGGCAAAACCAGCACCCCAAGTCTTGACTGCCCAGTAGCGATCGACAGGAAGCTTGTACTTGCCAGCCATCGACAGCGCGGCATAAGCCGCGATCCAGCTGCGCATCTCATGTGCGGCGGAGCCACCATCAATGACAAACTGGTCGTTGTCCCACGTGTCAACCGGCGACAAGTCCCCCGATCGGAAGGTGTCAAGCAGCAAGGTATCCCAAGCCTCGTTCAACGGGGCACTCGAACCCTTGCCATCCGCGATCCTCTGGATCGCATCTACGATGGCCTGTTCGCGTGTGCGGCGCTCTTCGCGCGTGGGTGCATAGGAAACCAAACGTGCTTTCACCTCGGCAGGTGCACTCTCCCAACGCGGAATTGGTGGGGAATGTGAAATGCCTCCCGAGGCGATGAAGAGCACTCGCTTTCCAAGCTGTAGTGCAGCTTTGCCAAACGCTTCCCCCATCTCGCGCACACGCTTCATTGGCGTCAGCGGATGGGCAATCGCGTTGACAAACACAGGGATGATGGGTCGTGTATTGTCCTTGCCAAGCAAGAAGTCCACGGGTTGCATGACGCCATGATCAACCGTCATTCGTTCCGATCGCCCGATGTCGATACCCTGAGCCAGCACTGCGGCATGCAACTGACGCGCGGTTTCGCCATCAACGTTGATGGGGCCTTCGGTCGTGCCATAGTCGCCGACGCCCTCGGCCTGCGCGCCAATCACCCACGGGGCGATGTTCGAATACAGCTGACCATTTAAGTGATCGGGCCCGAAGACGACGATCACCTCAGGATCGAAATGCTCAATGAAGGAGCGAACCTCTTGGATGCCGGCCTCGATTTCATCGAGTGTGGTGCCGCCTGGATCGACGTTACCGAAAGACGGTGCGTGGGATAGAGCTGCTACTGCGAACGACATGTGTATTCCTTTTCATTGCCGACCTAAAGCCAGCCCTAGTTCTTGTTATTAGGCTTGCTGAGGGCGGCCAGTGTGCGAAGTTACGGCCTCACGTAATGCGGAGCGCTTAAGTCCAATGTGCAATGTCAAAACGCCGATGACTGCGATCAACATAGGAAGTTCAAACAATGTGAAGGTAGTAGCCATTTCCATACCAGCATCCAAGCACACACCATTACAATGAATAAATTTAGTTTATCTCAATAAATGGGAAAAATTAGAAATGCGGCATCAGTGTATTCCCTAAGCCGCCGTTAGCACCACACACTTAAAGGAGTCAGCGCATGGCCGAGATTGGAGTTAGCCCACGAGGCACGAAAAAGGAAAAGGTCGGCATTGTTGTCGCTGGAGGTTCCGGCATTGGTGCGGCTTGCGTGCGTGAGCTAGCGGCCAGCGGCTGGCGTGTCGTAGCTCTCTCTCCGTCCGGCCGTGCTCGCCTGCTTGCCGAGTCACTGGGCGGCGCTGGCATTGATGGCTCCAACACCAACGTTGCGGACCTACGCGCGACAGTAGATCTCGCAATAGAAAAGTTCGGGCGCATCGACGCAGTAATCAACAACAGCGGTCACGCTGCACGCTCAAAGCTGCTCGACCTCAGCGATGACGACTGGCTGCACGGTATGAACTTGTACTTGTTGAACGTCGTTCGCATGACTCGCCTCGTTACCCCACACCTTCTTGCTTCGGGTGGTGGCTCGATCGTCAACATATCTACAGCCGGGGCTTTCGAACCCAACCAAATGTTCCCTATCTCAACGACGCTGCGCGCTGCACTGGGTTCGTTCACCAAGCTGTATGCCGATGAGTACGGGCCACAAGGCATCCGCATGAACAATGTGCTCCCGGGATTTACAAAGGACGACCCCACAGCAGTGCCCCCAGAATGGACCACCAAGATCCCTTTGCGTCGCGCTCAAAGTACTGCTGAACTGGCCCGTGTCGTTCGCTTTCTCGCGAGTGATGAGTCTGGCTACATCACCGGGCAAAACTTGCGTGTCGACGGCGGAGAGACCCGCTCGGTCTGATGCTGGAGACCGCCCGGGATAAACTGGTGCAGGCGGCCAAAGAGGCAGGCATTGTCCTGAAGCAGACCTTTGCCAAGGAAGGCCGCCAGTTGCGCTTCAAAGCCGGGCGCTATGCAGTCTGGATACGTTTTCAGCAGCTGACGGCAGCGTAGATCTCGTGCTGATCGCAAGGCGCACATCATCCTGGGCTTTGCGCAATAGCGTAC
>CAZBIN010000201.1:0-5639 GCA_964491995.1 uncultured Orrella sp. | reverse complement strand
TGTGCCTGTGGTGACACTCAATCGACGTCTGGTGACGCATGCTGTTCGATCAACTTTTACGTATGTGGATCAGGTTAAGGCGCTTGTAACCCCTCACACTAAGGACGGTGACCCAGCCTCGAGTCAGCCTGGCGTGGCTATAAGTCAGAAGCGCGAAACCACCGGGGCATTCCTGACACTGGTTCCTGATGTACAGGAAGATGGACAGATCCTGCTTTCCGTAGCTTATGACAACACAGTTGCCATGCCTTTGAGTTCATTGCATTTTGGGAGCCAAAGCAGTCCATACCAAGTCCAGCAGTTGACAGTTCACGGCACTGGCACCGTGCAGCAGGTCGCTCTTCGGGCAGGTAGCCCAGTTCTGATTGCTGGTTTCGAGGAGCGCGAGGAGCAGAACGAAGGTTCACGGCTCGCGCCGTCCTTGCCCCGTGCCGCAGGAGGGTTTGACAAAGTCAGCCAACAGCAGCGCATGACGCTGATCTTTGTGACTGCCCAGATCGAAGAGGGTCTTTAAAGTGACTGCATCATTACGCCCGGGCTGGATCTGGCGACAATACTCATCGGGTTGTTACTTGCTCGAACAAGGCGATGCGAAAACGCTCTGGGTATTTGGTCTTCGCTGGCTGCCGACAGTCAATGTCAGGAGCCGAAAGCTTTTGCTTGCCCAATTGCACAGGGAAAAAGTGCGGTGGTGGACTACCCCGAGTGTGCAATCCCGAACCATTGGATTCCTGCCACACACGGAGTCTGGTCAGACAGCCAGAGCTGATGTCCGTCTGCGTTGTGCCGCTGCACAATTCGCGCTCAAGCATCCACAGGGGACGCATTTACTGCGGCTCACAATTGAAAGTGGACTGCACTGGATCGTTGCAGTCAGCGATGGCAATGTTTTATGTCATACAGATTGCTGGGTGGATTCGGAAGCGCTCGCAGATCAGGTGGAGCAGTCGATCTTACAACGCTTTGAGGCGGTTGATGTTACGCGTTGCCTCGTGGCGGCACAGTTACCGTGCGCCGATGCGAACCTGGCCTTTCTGCTCGATGATCAGACGCCGCCTCATGTCTATCTCAGGCGACTTCGCTCGCCGCTTCCACTGCGAACAGGTGGTCTTGGCTTGTTGGTGTTCGCGGTGTTTGCATGGTGGGCATGGTCTGGAGAACATAAAGATGAGTTGATCAGCGTCCGGGGTTCTGGTGTCGATTTGGGCCGTGAGGGTGATGCCGGGCCAGTCGAGTGGAGGTTCAGTCGGCCCGGTGATTTGGGTCGCATCGTTCATTTCTGGGCAGACTTGCCGATCAATCCCAAGGGATGGCTTTTGCGTGGGGTGAGTTGCCCGATTGACTCCGAACGGACGACTTGTCGCGCTCGCTACAAAAGGACCTCACCGGAATTCAGCAATCTGCAGTTAAAGGTGGTTGAGGAAGCCGGGTGGCGCATGTTGCCGTTTGCTCTGGATCAGACCGAGTTCATCAAACCGATAGCGATGGACACGATTCATTTGCCAGAAAGCCAGGTTGTTGCCGGCGCCAGATCATGGGTTATCCAGTTGCAGCAGATTTCCGGGATGACCCACATAGTCGATGTGAGTGCACCTACGTCAGTTGTGTCTGGGAGTGGTGCATACCCGGTTCGCCAGCTTCGAATCGTCTTGCCGCTCAAACATTTGAATGTCATAGACGCCTTGTCTCTCCCTGTGGTGTGGAAGGCAATTCATCTGGAAATAGCAGATATGCAAGCAGACAAGTCTATGGCGACTCGTCTGCTGACTTACCTTGAGGGAGAGTTGATTGAACGATCCTGACTTGGGTGCAAGAAAGCTTGTGCAGTCGCGTGCTTTGTGGATAGCGTTACTTGTGGCCTGCACCATGCCTGCTGACGCAGTCCAGCATCTGACGGTCGGCAACTTGCTACGAAAGGAGGAGCTCGCCATGATGGAAGACCGCCGATCCAGACAACCTCGTTCCGGCCACCCAGTTTTTGAATTGATTGCCATCTGGGGTGTTGCGCCCGCTTTGTCAGCTAGAGTGCGCTACCGTGGCGGTGATGTTGAGTTCCGTCAAGGCAGGCGTGCCGCGCTCGAGCCACACACAAAGAGATTCAAACTCACTGAGATCAAGCCTCCATGCATCTTGTTTAGTTTCCAGGGTGATCAGCGAAAGGTTTGTCTGCCTGCTGAGATCCAACCATGAGCCATTGCCTGACCCAGTCAGTCGTGATGACGCGGAAGACGCTTTTGTTATCCGAGACTATCGGCGGTCATTATTGATGGCGCGCCCTTCCTCTGTTGTGTACGCATCACTGAGTGACGTTTGTTCTCAGAATCAGTGGGTAGACATGCGAGATGTCGCTGGCTTGCATTCTGGTCAATACCGGAACGTGACTCATTGCCTTGATCTGGACACGGAAGGATTGGCGGGGCGGATGTGCCCGGTGCAATTGGTAAACGGCGAATGCGTGATTCTGGTTTTGCCTGAATACATTCATGATGACAGTGTATTGGCCCTGCATATTGCCATGCAGCAGGCTGGTCTGAAGCTTGCCAAAAAATGCCACTGGGCGGTTTCTGCCTCACAGCTCAGTGCCGTCACGCGCCAAAGTCGGGTGAGGCAACGAACGCCAGACACAAGAGCAGACGTGGCAGTCACCCCCGGGCATGTGCTTTTTTGTGTTCTGGATGACATACTGGGATGGGCGTTACGTATCGGTGCGAGCGACATTCATCTCGATGCCTTTGATAATCAGGGTTTTGCGTCGGTTGCATTTACAGTGCGGGGATGTCTGGTGCGTCCCGATCAGTTCTCCAGCATTACACGAGAGGTGATGCACGAGTTGCTCGCTGTGACATGGATGCGGGTGCAAGGAGGTAACAGGGCAGTCTTTGAGCCGGACAGGGAGCAACAGGGACGCCTTGAACGAACCGTCATGGGCAAGAGACTAAGTCTGCGATGGGCATCCATTGCCAGCCATCGTGGGCCATCCGTAACTTTGCGCTTGCTGCAACGTGACGCCGATGCCGAAACAACGTCTCTGCAGACCTTGGGCTATAGCGAAAGTCAGCTCGAAAGTCTTTACCGTGCCAGGCTATCCACGGGCGGGGCTGTATTGCTGGCCGGTGGCGTGGGAAGCGGAAAATCCACGACACTGGCAGCCCTCATCCGCAGCCTTCCATCCACGCGCAAGGTTGTCACGCTCGAGGATCCGATCGAGTTTGATTTGCCTAATGCTATTCAGTGCTCGATCACGGCATTTGGTGATGGTGCAAATGACGATGACCGGTTCGATCTGAAGCTTCGGGCCATCAAACGCAGCTCTGCCAATGATGTTTTGATCGGTGAGATTCGTGATGCCGGTAGTGCTCGGGCTTTTTCTGATCTTCTGCTTGCTGGCACTAATGTGTACTCAACGATCCATGCAGGCTCGGCGTTGCAGATCATTCATCGTCTTTGCTCGCCAATGTTGGGCGTCGCACCGGATTTCCTGGCTGTTCCTGGTGTGCTCAAACTACTTTGCTACCAGGTTTTGGTCAGTCGCCTCTGCAACCACTGCTGTGTCGATCTGGCGCAATGGCTAAGCGGCTCAAGACGCTATTGTTCCCTGGGTATGCCAAGGTCTGAACGAGAGGCACGCGTCTGGATCAGTGGGTTTGAGCGAGCAGTCGGTATGGATGCCAGATGTTTCAGATTCCGTAATCTTGATGGTTGTGATTACTGCTCTGGACAAGGCTCTCATGCCTATGGTGTGGGCGGAAGTCTGATGGCGGCCGAAATGATTGAGCCAGCGCGCATGACAGGGTTTGCACGTTGGCTCAGTACTTATTTGCTTGGTCATAGTGGGCGCGACGCAATGCAATCACTTGGACATCGTGTTGTCGACGGTGGCGCAGAGATGCATTTCGAGCAAGCGAGAGACCGGGGTTTGAAGTATTTGGCCAACGGGTGGCTTGACCCTCGCGAATTTGAGCTACGGTTTGGTGGCATCTGAGATGATTTCCTGGGTAAGAGAGACAAAGGGTCATACAAGCAGTGTTCGTCTGCCATGGCGAATTCGATGGGCTTGCATCCGGTTCTCTGGGCAGCGCGGCGAGTATTACGAGTATCTCGCGTCTTGCTTGCAATCGGGCGCTCGACACCGGTCCCTGCTGGAAGTGTTTCAGTCTGACGCGTCGAGGCATAGGGTCAACTCGCACAGGGCAGTACTGGCGAACTGGTGGGCGACCCGTTATTTGGAGTCGGGAGCAAGTCTGGAGCAGACATTCGAGGCCACCTTGCCAGAGGCTGATGTCGCTTGCCTGGCGATGACTCAGTTAGCCGGGCAGCATGCGATGGCACAGATGCTTGAGGTCATGGCTCACCGTACGATCATTCTTAAACAATCGCGCGCAGACTTCGCCCAGACAACCGTAGCGGGACTCGTCGCTCTATGGGTCGCCGTTCTGGTGTTCACGGTGCTCCCGGTTTACACCTTGCCCAGGGTCTTACAGGCTTTTACCGTTGTGTCTCAAGAACGGCACGGACCCTTTACTCAGACTTTGCTGGACTGGGTCGGTATGGTTCAGAGTCTGGGCTGGATGCTGCCTTTTGCAGTAGTCATCTTTCTGATAGGGATCAAGTGGTCTGTGCCTCACTGGACCGGCTCGATACGCGAGCGGTTTGACTCGCATGGCTTTTGGCGTCTTATGCGTGACTTGCAGGCCATTCACTTTCTGAGTCTGACCGGCGCACTGGTGCATACACTGGGTCAGCGCGGCGTGGCGCTTCGATCGATCATCCAGTTGCAAATAGAGTTTGCCAACCCATGGCTTAGATCTCACCTTTTACGAATGCTTGGTGCCATGGATCTTGGCGCTGAACCACTGGAGGCTATGAGAACGGGGCTGATTGATGAAGATTGCTGGTGTCGCCTGCAAGATGTTGTCAGTAGCCATGGATTGACTGAAGGGTTCTCCCGCGCATGTTCACGGGTTCTGAAAACCCTTGTGGCACGCCTTCAGAAGCAGGCGGTATTTCTAAGGTGGTCACTGCTGCTGTTCTCTGCTTTAGCGGTGCTTTCAATGGGCTACTGGCACGCGCGAGTGATTGAGGAAATGCGTCTGGCGATGTTGCTCACTGTTTCAGGTGGTTGATGCGTCAGACGAATATTGATGGTCATTTCTAGTGCCCTGTTTCCTGGTAGTTGCTCGGGCTCGGTTAGTCAAGCTTGGTTCGGCTGGATCAGGGTCGGGCTGATTCGCAATTCTTGTTTTGGAGTGAATGTCGATGGTTGGGGATACTTTGGCACACGAGTGCCTGCGTTTTGTAAAGACTGACAGGCGATCTGCACTCGTCGATAGAAAAGTTCAGAGCACGACAGATTTCTCACGGCAGCGTGGTTTCTCGCTAGTTGAAGTCTCAGTTGTGACAGCGCTCATGATCCTGATTGCTATTACGGGCATTCCCGCAGTGCAGGGCTATGTGGTGGAGAACAGAGTGCCTCGCGTGGCTGAAGACTTGCAGCGCTTTGTTGCACGGCTCAAAGTATCGGCTGTGGGCGCTGGATCTGCTCCATATGCAAGGATTGATCAGCGAGCCTTGATCAATGGGCTACGGGATGCTGCTGCAATACAGCTTTTGGGTAAAGACAAAGATCTTTCAGTCGCCCA
>CAZBIN010000200.1:4506-5640 GCA_964491995.1 uncultured Orrella sp. | reverse complement strand
GCTGTGCCCTACTGTTGGAACTATTGGCTTGCCAGTGAACCCAGGACCTGCCCGTTGCCGGATCGTAGACCAGTTTGTAAAGAGCATCAGGCACTGCGACCCGTCCTCGCCCAATGGTCTGCGTGTGCGTTTCTACCCAGGTGCCCGGATTTTGAGTTTCTTGCTGTTCGTGCGTTTCTTGCGTTTTGCCTTTATCCGAGCCATGCAGTTTCCCATACACAGGCCCGGTAAACACAAACACATCGCCTTTTGCCCGCATGATGTACTTTCTCGTATCCTGCTCAATTCTTGACCAGGCACCTGCATTATGCTTCAGATCCTGCGGAACCATATTGGCTAGCGAGAAGCTCTGGGCCATGGCCTCGGGACTATTCATATCTGCAGCAGGCGCCATGTGACCCCTTGACCAGCCCGAACCTTTGTAATCCGCCAGGCGGGCACGCTCGCGCTCAGGCAACCGGGCCTCTTCATAAAACCGGTCAGTCCTTGGGACTGACTGTGCCTGCATCAGCAGGTTGCGGTTGAGCCTCTGAGCCACAAAAACCGGCGTTTTTGTGTTGCCACTGTGAAGGATCGCAAACGAAGAAAAGCACAACTCTCTAAGCAAAGTTGCGGCCGGCACCACCGGCATCTTGCCGTGGGCAAAGAACTGCGGGCACCCACTAAATTGCGTCTGCACGGAAGATTGGCCGGGTCCCGCAGCCTGTGGCATTGCCACGCCCTCGTAGGTTACCGATGCTGCGTGCGCGCCCGGACGCAGGCCAAACAACTCCCCCACACCTGCAGGGGCTAAAACAGCGAGCCATTGATCCAGCGGCGCTTGCTCGCGCCATTGCGCAATCCACGCGAAGGTTGCAAAACCAAAGGACACCAAAGCAGACAACGCCATGGCGCGAAAGAACTTTCCTGCTGGCGAATGTCGCGCAGACTGGTTTGCGCGCCTCCGGAAGCGGTTGCTCGTGGGTGACTTGCTGTTCACAGGCCGGCTCACCAGAACCCTCTGGGCGCAACCCTTGACGTCGGGTCTGCGATCAAACAGCCATGCTGATAAAAATGCCAGGATGAATTCCGAGCAGCGCTCAGGGCATCTATAGCAGGCGCTTGCGGGGCTGTTGTGCGACAGCTGCCGCATGT
>CAZBIN010000200.1:0-4496 GCA_964491995.1 uncultured Orrella sp. | reverse complement strand
CTGGGTACGCTAAAGACATGAAGGCGCTGTGCCAAGCTCGGATGAGGCTGCAACCTGATGAAGCTGCAGCTTGGTAAAAATACAAACGCCCCACAGCTTTATCGATGTGATGACAATCCGTATTTATACGACCTGGGGGCTATCAGAGCAAATCAGAGCCATAAAGGGCGTCTTGACAGAATCAAAATCACCCAGCCACTCTTGCGGGTCCTTGCCTCACTCGAAAACTGTCAGTCCCGAGAAAATGGCTTACCCTCAAAGTCCAGGGTTATCAGATTTCCGTCGAGCGCCCCCATGCCAGGTGCATTGGTCGGCATACCCGGTGCTGCAATGCCTTTGACAGAAGGACTGGCGAGGAGTTTTCTTAAAGCAGTGACAGGCACATGTCCCTCGGCAATCTGGCCTGTTGTCTCGAATACAGCGGTATGGCAGGACCGGAGGTTCTTAGGCACACCGAGGCGATTTTTGGTCGAATGAAGATCAGAGTCATGAACCAGCCGGACATTAAAACCGGAGGACTCGAGATACTTTGCCCAAGCCGAACAGCAACCACAGCCCGGATCCTGATAAACGGTCACCGCCCCCGGCTGTGCAGTCGCGACGTTCAACATCAATGCACTCAGCATCAAAACCAGTACTCTCATGGGATTCCTTGATCAAGCAGCAAGTACGAGTTCATTGCCTGGAACTTTCTGGCTCGATTTTTCTGACAACGTAAACACCATTGTCATCGGCCGCGAGAAAGCGGACTTTGTCGCCGACCTTGACGCCTTGAAGAATCGACTTGGGCTGCGCGACAAACACCATGGTCATGGGTGGCATATCAAGCGTCTTGATCTCACCGTGGCGGATGGTGACTTTGCCATTTTGTATATCAAGACGCCGGACTTCGCCTTGCGCGAGCTCCGTCTGTGCCGTAACCGGAAGGCAAACCAGCGCGGCACTGGCAACCAGCAAACCCGTCAAGACACGAACAAGTGCGGCTCTGGACAAGCCTGGTCTGCAGACCACGTTATAAAAAATCATTGATTCCTCCTTTGGCCATGCAAGCCACTGCAGGCGAATTACTTCTCGACCCGTATCGTGCCTTTCATGCCCGCCTGATAGTGGCCCGGCAAAAGGCAGGCAAACTCGAACTCGCCGGCGCGATTGAAGGTCCAGATGACTTCGCCCGATTGTCCCGGGTCCACATGCGCCATATAGGGCTCGTCGTGCACCATCTTCGGAAATTTCTCCATCATGGCGGCGTGCTTGAGCAGTTCATCTTGGGTTCCTATGACAAACTCATGCAGGATCTTGCCGTCGTTGCGAACCACAAACCTGACCGTTTGATTGAGCTTGATGGTGATTCTTGATGGCGTGAACCGCATGTCATCAGTCATGGAAACCGTCACCGTCTGGTTGACCTGGCCGGCCTCCCCGCCGGTTCCCCAGGCATACTGTTCTTTGGACATCGAAGAAGAATGCATAGCTGCGCCGTGGGCAGGCGTATGCGCCAAGGCGTCTGCAGAACTCATCGCAATGCAGACGACTGTGCCCATTAAAGCGGCACTGACGAATATCGCTCGAGAGAACAACGGTAATGCGCTGAACGTGGATGTCATGAATGCCTCAACATTTAAAACCTAGTGATGCCCCTGATGCCCTGATGGCTTTCTGACGGAAGCCACGGGCGCCGCGGACCCGGTGTTGTCTGCACGCTTCACAGCAGGCGATGGGCCCTTCCACTCAAACGACTGCGTGCCAGTGGGCTGCTGGTACCACCCGGGGTCGCTGTAATCGCCCGGATCGAGATCCTTCCTGACCTTGAGCACAGTGAACATCCCCCCCATACCGATCGGACCATACGGGCCAACGCCTGCCATCATGGGGTAGGTGTTGAGTGGCAACGGCATTTCCATCGCTTTCATGTCGTACATACCTCGCTCACCCATCACCATATAGTCGGGCACCAGCTTCTGGATCCGTCCGACAAGCCCTTGATGATTCAAGCCAATCAATGTCGAGACATCATGGCCCATAGCACCCATGGTGTGATGACTCTTGTGGCAGTGAAGTGCCCAGTCGCCTGGCTCATCAGCAATAAACTCTATCTGGCGCATCTGACCGACGGCAACGTCCGTTGTGACCTCAGGCCAGCGCGCTGAAGGCGGCACGGGACCACCATCGGTGCCCGTGACCTCGAACTCGATGCCATGAATGTGTACGGGGTGATTGGTCATCGTCAGATTGCCAACCCGGATCCGGACTCGGTCTCCCAGACGGGCAACCAGCGGACTGATCGCAGGATAGACCGCACTGTTAAAGCCCCATATATTGAAATCGAGCATGGTGTTGATGTTCGGGGTCTTGCTACCAGGCTCAACATCAAATGCATTGAGCAAAAAGCAATAGTCCCTATCCACCGACTGGATCCACGGGTTGGGTGCTCGCGGATGGGTCACCCAGAACCCCATCATGCCCATGGCCATCTGCGTCATCTCGTCGGCATGCGGGTGATACATGAAGGTGCCAGGTCGCCGGGCCTCGAACTCGTAGACAAAAGTCTTTCCGGTACCGATCGCGCGCTGGTTCAATCCACTCACGCCATCCATACCGTTGGGCAGTCGCTGGCCATGCCAGTGGATACTCGTGGGCTCAGGCAGGCGATTGGTCACAAATATTCTCACTTTGTCACCCTCAACCACCTCGATGGTGGGACCTGGACTCTGCCCGTTGTAGCCCCACATGTTGACCACGAACCCGGGAGCCATCTCGCGAACCACGGGCTCTGCAACCAGATGAAACTCCTTGACACCGGCATTCATTCGATACGGCAGCGTCCAGCCATTCAGAGTCACGACAGGTCGGTAGGCACTCTCACCATCTGGTGGCGACCATGGATCTGCCGTTGCAGAGGTTTTTCTGGTGACGATGTCTGGCAAGGCTGCCAGAGAGGACTTGCTGGCAGCCGCAATGGAGACAGCACCAGCCGCACCTATCAAGCTCTTGTTCAAAAAGTTTCTGCGATTCATGATCAATGTCCTGCCCCTTTGGCGGCAGATCCGGTTGCCACGCCGGCATTGCCTGCCGATGACGCAACGTAAGGCGCGCCAGCCAGGTAAGCCTGATAGGCATGGTGAGCATCCCAGTACTGCATCTGTGCATCAATCCGGGCTATCTGCACGTCGACAAGCGCCCGGTACTGATTCAGAAGACCCCAGGTACTGATGAACATGCCGTTGTATTGATAGACAGCCTCCTCTAGCGCCTGAGTGGCCAAAGGCAAGGTTTCACTACTTAAAAGCATTGCTTGAGCGTGGCGCATACGAACCTGTGCCTGCGCCATGGCAATCGTGGCTTCAGTTTGCACGCGCAAGAAAGCCAGGGCTTCACGCTCGGACAAGACCTTTTGCATATCGTGATTCCAAAGCACAGCCGACCGGTCAACCGTCAAAGCCTGTGGTCCCTGCCCGTCGAGGACTCTCGCCGTCACCTCTGTAACAAATGTCTGCCATTGTTCAAGCGCCTGCCTGCCAACAACAGCTTCAAGCCGTTGCAGTTCTGTGACCCGACTGCTGTAATCAGGTGCTCGCTGCAAACGATCAAGCGCAAGTGACTCAGGCTTCACATTCAGATCACTGCGTGCACCAACACCAGGGAGCGCTGGCAGACTGTCGGGCAGGCGCAAATCACGGGCCGGCAGCAGAGCTGCTAATGAATGCCAAGCCTCCTGCGCTCGCTGGCTGGCTTGCAACAGCCGCAACCGTTGTTCACTTGCCTGCAACTCCTCAGCAATGACACGGGATGCCCCCCAATTACCTAGCTTACCCATCCGGCGCGCGAGTTCCTCGGCGATTTCTGCCGCTTGCGTAGCATCTTGCTGGTGTTTGAGAATCAGTTGCGAACCTGTGGCCTGAATCCATGCCCGCTCGACCTGAGACAACCCTTCAATGACCGCAGCAGCCTGCCGACTGCGTTCAGCCTGACTTTCGCTGCCGGTGGCAAACAGGCTTGGTCTGGCCTGCAGAAAAAGTGCCTTGGCCTTTTGCAGACTCAACAACTCACCTTTTGAGGCTGAATCAGGTTGCTGGCGATCAAAGGGCTGATTGCGCGCGCCGGCAGCCTCGGCTCTGAGGATGTCGACATGCCCCCTAAGAAACTTACCAACCGTACTGTTGGCTTTCACCCAGTCCTCGGACTGAGGCCCAGCAGCAATCTGCTGGATCGAAGATGTTTGCGCAAACCCTGCCTGCATAAAAGTCAGGGTTGCCAACAAGATCGACAACTGTCCTGCCCTCTTCTTTGCGAATGAAGAACGCCAGGTCAACAAGACCGATTTGTCTGAGGGTTGTGTGCCAGATTTCATATTGATCTGAATGATACGAGTCACTGGGTTACGCGAGCATGAGACACAGATTACAAATCTGTAATCTGTGTCTCATGCTCTACTCGAATCGTTAAACTGGGGTCCTACGCAACTGAAGGGCACACTGTGCGAATACTGATTGTCGAAG
>CAZBIN010000199.1:0-5704 GCA_964491995.1 uncultured Orrella sp. | reverse complement strand
GTGGTTTTGCATCACTTTCCGGCCGCACAGGTGCAGTATCGCTTCAGGTGCAGAACGCCCGGGGTCGATTTCACGCCATTCATTGGCGAAATCGAGCGTGAGATTGATGCTTTGTGTGAGTTGCGACTGCGTGATGATGAGCTCGACTATCTACGTTCATTGCGTTTTATAAAAAGTGATTTCGTGGATTTTCTGGGGTTGTTTCACTTGCCCAGAAAATGTATCAGGGTAGGTCCTGGCGCTACACCTGGTGAGCTCTCGATTGTGGTTGAAGGTGCATGGCTGCACACTATCCTGTTCGAAATTCCGGTGCTGGCCATCGTCAATGAGGTGTATTTTCGTCATCATTGCCCGCATCCCGATTACGCGCTGGGTCGAGAGCGGCTTGCCGAGAAAATCGAAAAAGTCAGGCTTGCTTCGGATCTGCCGGTATTTCGCGTCGCTGAATATGGCACCCGCCGGCGGTTTTCGCATCAATGGCATGATGAGGTGCTTGGGACTCTCAAGCGCCATATGGGTCAGTCTTTGACCGGTACGAGCAATGTCTTTATGGCCAGAAGCCACGGACTTACGCCGATGGGAACGATGGGTCATGAGTATCTGCAGGCCTGCCAGGCGCTTGGACCGCGACTGCGTGACTCACAGGTTTTTGCGTTCGAAACCTGGGCCAGAGAGTACCGGGGAGATCTTGGGATAGCGCTCTCTGATGTTTATGGGCTCGAGGCGTTTCTCCGTGACTTTGATATGTATTTCTGCAAGCTGTTTGATGGTGCGCGCCATGACTCTGGCGATCCTTTCCTGTGGGGCGAGCGCATGATTAACCACTATCGTGCAAACCGAGTTGACCCAATGTCCAGAACGCTGGTGTTTTCCGATGGATTGACTTTTGATCGTGCACTGGAGATTGCGAGGCAGTTTTCTGGTCGCATTCAGGTCTCTTTTGGTATTGGAACCAATCTGACACATGATTTAGGTCATGAGCCGTTGCAGGTTGTCATGAAAATGACCCGTTGCAACGGACAGCCTGTTGCCAAGGTCTCTGACGAGCCGGCAAAGACAATGTGTGATGATCCTGCCTATCTTTCCTACTTGCGGCATGTCTTTGATCTTCCGCAGGGCGATGTACCGGCGTATTAACTGTGCGGTATTCTTACGCCTGAACGAATAAAAATCTATTTAGAGGGTATTCTCATGCAGTCGATTCAGCGCATCAACGTAGGCAAGCGGCTTTCTGACGTGGCGGTTTACAACGGGGTGGCTTATCTGGCAGGCCAGATCCCTGAGGACTCCAGTCTGGATATGACAGGGCAGACCGAACAGGTTCTGGCTATCATCGATCAGTTGCTTGAAGCGGCTGGAACGAACAAGTCCCGCATCTTGATGGCACAGATTTTTGTCGCGAATATGGCAGAGTTTGATGCCATGAACAAGGCTTGGGATGCATGGGTGGCCGAAGGCAATGCCCCCCCCCGTGCAACAGTGGAGGCAAGGTTGGCAAACCCGAATTTCAAAGTCGAGATCGTGGTTACAGCAGCCGTCTGATGCCAGTGGACGTTCGCCCGCAAGGGTAATGTCTCCAGCGGAGCTTGCGAAATGATCGATGAATCTGCTCGGTGGCCTGGCCAGGAACTTTTTGATGCGTGGATGACGGGGCTTGATGACACTGCTCGCCCTGTTCTGGAGCGTGCTTGTGGCTGGGTCCGCGATCATTACGTTGAGGATCAGACATCTGGCGGTGAGCCTCTGGTCGACCATAGTTCGGAAGTGGTTCGTATTCTGGCTGGATTGAACTCTGATACGGAAACCCGCCTTACGGCTTTGCTCCTGTGCCTTCCTGAACACCAGGGACGTGCGATGGACCCTTTGCAGAAAGTGTTTGGTGTCGAGGTTGGAAAGTTGTTGCAAGGTACCCGGGCGCTGCTAAGGCTGGGCGAAGTTGCTCGCGAGATCAACCAGAGCAGTCCGTCCGATCAGTTTGACCAGAAAGAGATGCTGCGCAAGATGCTCTTGGCAATGGCAGCAGACTTGCGGATAGTGCTGATTCGACTTGCTTCGCGGCTGCAGACTTTGCGCTGGCACGCTCGTATCAAAACGGACTTTGATACGTCTCTGGCCAGAGAAACCCTTGATTTGTACGCTCCGCTCGCCAATCGACTCGGCATCTGGCAGATCAAGTGGGAGATGGAGGACCTGGCATTTCGCTTTCTGGAGCCAGAGCGCTATCGCGAGATTGCCCGCAGGCTGGAGGAAAAGCGTGTCGAGCGCGAGGTGTTCATCAAAGAGTCGGTCGATCGCCTGAAAGACCTTCTGAGTCAGGCAGGAATCGAGGCGATCATTTCCGGTCGCCCAAAGCACATCTACAGCATCTGGAACAAGATGCGCAACAAGGCCATTGATTTCAGTCGCCTTTACGACCTGCGTGCCCTGCGGGTGATTGTTGGCGACGAGCGCACCTGCTACGCGGTGCTGGGTATCGTGCATGAGCACTGGCAACCCATTGCGGAAGAGTTCGACGATTACATTGCCAGACCCAAGCCGAATGGGTACAGGTCCCTGCACACTGTGGTCCAGGATGAAGACGGGCGAGCGTTTGAAGTCCAGATTCGTACGCAGGCGATGCATGAGTTTGCAGAGCATGGTATGGCGGCTCACTGGCGCTACAAAGAGGCAGGTCCGCGTGGCGGTCACGTTACGGCCTCTGATCCCTATGCCAAGCAGCTCGCCTGGATGCGGCAACTGCTTGAGTGGCAAACAGAAGCCGGTGCGGTCAAGACCAGTCCTTCAAAGAGGGTGGATTCGGTTTCTGATCGTATTTATGTGCTTTCCCCTCAGGCGAGGGTGGTCGAATTGCCGCGTGGTGCGACACCGGTGGATTTTGCCTATCACTTGCACACAGACCTTGGTCACCGTTGCCGAGGCGCAAAGATTGACGGGCAGATGGTGCCACTGCACACCCGGCTTGACACCGGGCAGACAGTTGAGATCATCACAGCCAAAGCGGGTGGGCCATCGCGTGACTGGCTAAACCCGCAGCTCGGATTTCTCGCGAGCCACCGGGCACGTGCAAAGGTTCGTGCCTGGTTCAATGCGGTTGAGTTGCAGCAGCGCATTGTGCAGGGACATGGGCTGGTCGAAAAAGAATTGCAGCGGTTGGGTAAAACAGCCGTCAATCAGGAACAGCTGGCCCAGCAGCTCGGCTTTGCTCGAGCCGATGACTTGTATGTGGCAGTTGCCAAGGATGATTTCAGTTTGCGCAGTCTGGATGCGATTTTCAATCCGCAACAGACCACGGAGCCAGACCGTGAGCAGGCCATGCTTCAGCAGGTATTGCGTCATCAGGATAAGAACGAGTCTTCGAGCTCGGGCGTACTGGTTGAAGGTGTCGGGTCACTGCTGACACAGCTTGCGAGATGCTGCAGACCTGCGCCGCCCGATGCGATTGGTGGCTTCGTGACCCGCGGGCGTGGGGTTTCAGTCCACCGTGTGGAATGTCCCGGGTTTCTGCAGCTCAGCCAGCGTAATCCTGAAAGGGTGATTGATGTGTCGTGGGGCGTGGCGCGCGACGATCTCTATCCGGTCGACATCATCGTGAGAGCGCAGGATCGCTCAGGATTGTTGCGGGATTTGTCGGAGGCCTTTGCGCGTTTGCGTCTGAATGTTGTCGGGGTGAACACACACAGCAAAGGATCCCTTGCTCACATGCAGTTCACCGTGCAGATTCCGGACGGCGATGCGCTGACCAAGGCGTTGCGCGCGCTCGTGGATATCTCAGGTGTGATTCAGGTGCAGCGACGCTAGAACCAGCGAGTCGATGCAGATCGCCCGATCTGCATCGCGTATACCTTCATGAGAGACTCTTTCCTGGGGGCGTGTGTGCCCATGCCGCGATGAAGGTCACGGATTCGCGTTGTCTCAAGATCCAAGCCTTTAGACCCTGATGGGTTCGTCGGTAGACCCCCCGGCTTTGCTGTGGACTGCTAAAATCAAACTTTTCGTTCTGCCGTCATGGAGGCAGTTGTCTTGAAACCTTACGATTTTCCGGATGCAAAGGGTCACTTTGGGCCTTACGGCGGCGTGTTCGTTGCAGAGACGCTGATGCTCGCACTCTCGGAGCTGCAGGAAGCTTACGAAAAGTATCGGCAAGATCCTGATTTTCTTGCTGAGTTTCACAGCGAACTGAAACACTTCGTAGGCAGACCGACGCCCATTTATCATGCCCGACGATGGTCTGAAGAGGTCGGTGGAGCACAGATCTGGTTCAAACGCGAAGATCTGAATCACACGGGTGCTCACAAGATCAACAACAGTCTTGGTCAGGCACTGCTGGCTCGGCGCATGGGCAAGAAACGCATCATCGCAGAAACCGGGGCAGGGCAGCATGGCGTTGCGACCGCAACTGTTTGTGCCCGCTATGGCATGGAATGTATTGTTTACATGGGTAGCGAGGATATCAAGCGTCAGGCGCAAAACGTTTATCGCATGAAACTGCTGGGTGCCAAAGTTGTTCCTGTGGAGTCTGGCTCAAAAACGCTCAAAGATGCATTGAATGAAGCGCTGCGTGACTGGGTGACGAACGTTGACTCAACCTTTTACATTATCGGAACGGTCGCGGGTCCTCACCCTTATCCAATGCTGGTGCGTAACTTCCAGTCTGTGATAGGTGAAGAGTCTATAGAGCAGATGGATGAGTACGCCGGGCGTCAGCCGGATTATGTTGTTGCCTGTGTGGGTGGTGGCTCGAATGCGATGGGTATTTTTCATCCATACCTCAAGCACGAAAGCGTCAAACTGATTGGTGTCGAGGCAGCGGGTCACGGAATGTCATCGGGTCAGCATGCAGCGTCCATCAGTGCGGGGCAGGTGGGCGTGCTGCATGGAAACCGTACTTATGTGATCCAGGACGAACATGGTCAGGTCACTGAGACACACTCAATTTCAGCCGGGCTGGACTATCCTGGCGTGGGTCCGGAACATGCATGGCTTAATGACTCGGGCCGAGCTTCTTACGTTGGTATCACGGATGATGAGGCCCTTGCAGCGTTTCACAAGTGCTGCAGTATTGAGGGGATCATCCCCGCGCTCGAGAGTTCCCATGCGCTTGCCTATGCGGAAAAGCTGGCAAAGACCTTGTCAAAAGACCGGATCATTTTGGTCAATCTGTCAGGCCGGGGTGATAAAGATATGAACACAGTAGCCGAGCGCTGCGGCATAGAGATCTGAGAGGCTCTTAGGTGACAACACAAAGAATTGACAATGCACTGGAGAGAGCTCGCGCACAAGGTCGTGCCGCGCTGATTCCCTACATTGCTGCAGGCAATCCACTGCCAGCATCCACGGTTGCTTTAATGCACGCGCTGGTCAAGGCGGGTTCCGATGTGATTGAACTGGGAGTGCCGTTTTCTGATCCCATGGCAGACGGCCCTATCATTCAGAAGGCCGCTGAACATGCGATTGCGCAGGGTGTCGGGTTGCCGCAGGTGCTGGAAATGGTTTCCCAGTTCCGCCAGAATGATACGACGACTCCCGTGGTATTGATGGGTTATGCCAATCCAGTCGAGCGGATGGGACAACAGACATTTGTTGACAAGGCTGCGCTTGCCGGGGTCGACGGTGTTCTGGTAGTGGACTACCCGCCTGAAGAGGTTGAGCAGTTCGGGCAGATGCTTGAGAAAGTACAGATTGCGCCGATCTTTTTGTTGGCACC
>CAZBIN010000198.1:0-5741 GCA_964491995.1 uncultured Orrella sp. | reverse complement strand
CCGCTACACACTCATCAACAGGCAGACAGAGGCGCTATTCCCAAAACGGCTATTTACGATAGGAATCGTGGCATGCCTTACAAGACGCGCCGGTCTTGGCAAATGCAGCACGCAATTTACCCAGATCTCCCTCATCTGCGGCTGCGGTCAGCGGTTTGAGTGTTGCCAGAAAGTTATCCTTGGCTTTGGCAAAGCCTGCAGGATCGCTCCAGACATCGTCCTTCGCACCACCACCTTGTGTATTGGGCGCAAAAGCAGCCCAAGGCAGTTTTGCAACCACATCAAGGACATAGACATCCGCAGCAACTGCAGCTTTATCAAACGGCACCTGCCCCTTAACGACCGGCTGGAGGTTGCCAAAGTGCGTTTTGATGAGCTGGAAAGCGCCTTGGCGATACTTAATCGCATCTTCGGCTTTCGCAAACTGGACTGACTGGGCACTCGCTGTTCCCGCAAACAACATCATGCAGCTTGCCGCAAGTACTGAGCCAACAAAGGATCTTCTCATTTATTACCTCCAAGGATCTAGCCTGGCAAGGTTGCCGGCCTGCCGCTCAATATAACCTCAAGGCGTTGCAAATCAAGCGTCTTGTGCGAGCTTTTGAGCCAGGCCAAGGTAGGTTCGCGGTGTCAGTGCCAGCAGCCGCTCACGCTCGGGCGCTGGCAGATCGAGTCCGGCAATGAACGTCTGAAGTGCTTGCTGCGTGATTCCTTTACCGCGAGTCAGCGCCTTGAGCTGCTCATAGGGCTGTGGCAGGCCATAGCGACGCATGACTGTCTGCACCGGTTCAGCCAGAACTTCCCAGCACGAATCAAGATCTTCATCAATGGCCGCTGCGTTGATTTCCAGCTTGGCCAGTCCTCTGGCACAGGCGTCATAAGACACCATGCAGTAACCAAATGCGACCCCGACGTTTCGCAACACGGTCGAGTCAGTCAGGTCGCGCTGCCAGCGCGAAATCGGCAATTTCTCAGACAGATGACGCAACATGGCGTTGGCCAGCCCGAGGTTACCTTCGGAGTTCTCGAAATCGATCGGATTGACCTTGTGCGGCATGGTCGAAGACCCTACCTCGCCTTCACGCAGTTTCTGCTTGAAGTAGCCCAGGGAGATATAACCCCAGACATCGCGATTCAGATCCACTAAAACCGTATTCGCGCGGGCAACCGCATCGAACAGACGAGCCATCCAGTCATGCGGCTCAATCTGAATCGTGTGGGTATTCTGCTTCAGGCCAAGCTGGCTCAGCACCTTGGAGCTGAACTGCTCCCAGTCGAGCTCGGGGTAGGCGCTCAAATGAGCGCTGTAGTTTCCGGTTGCCCCGTTCAGTTTGGCCAGAGGCGTCACTGCCGCGATCTCGTCAATACAGGCAGCGAGCCTGTGCGTCACGTTGGCGAACTCTTTTCCCAAGGTGGTCGGCGTCGCCGGCTGTCCATGGGTGCGTGAAAGCATCGGTTGTGACGCGTGCGCCCGTGCCAGCGCTCGCAGCTGGTCGAGCAAACCACGCAATGCGGGTAACAGAACCTGCTCACGGGACCTGCCCAGCATCAGCGCATGAGAGGTGTTGTTGATATCTTCTGACGTGCAGGCGAAGTGTATGAATTCTGCTGCCTGGACAAGCTCTGCGTCATCCTGAACCTGCTCTTTGAGCCAGTATTCGACCGCTTTCACGTCATGGTTGGTGGTGCGTTCAATCGCTTTGATGCGCGCAGCATCCGCTTCAGAAAACTGACTGACAATCGACTGTAGTTTTTGCTGGGCCGCATCGGAAAACGGTTTGATCTCAGGCAGTCCCGCCTCACTTAGACCAATCAGCCATGCAATTTCAACTTCAACACGGTGGGCCATAAAGGCTGCTTCGGACAGAAATCCGCGCAATGGATGACAACGACCGGCATAACGACCATCAAGGGGGGACAGCGCATTGAGCGCGCTCAGTTCAGAAGATATCTGCATGGGATGTTTTGCAAAAAAACGACAGTTTTGATGCGTAAGAGTTTAGCACTGACGCATTGAGATCATGCTGCCGTGTCCGACGGCTACACTCCCCTGATGGTTGTAGACGAGGTCAAGATCTTTGACCTGACAAAGTCTACGCACAAAAAGCAGAATACGGCACGGTGTCAACTAAGATTATGAAACTCCTCGGTTCACTCACAAGTCCCTACGTGCGTAAAGTACGCGTTGTTTTAGCTGAAAAGAAACTCGACTATCAGCTAGTACTCGAGAACGTCTGGTCTGCCGACACAACGATCCAAAATTACAACCCGATCGGCAAAGTGCCTTGCCTGCTGATGGATGAAAGCGCGCTGCTTGACGGGGCACTTTTTGACTCTCGAGTCATCGTTGAGTACCTTGACACCTTATCTCCGGTCAGCCGCCTGATCCCTCAAAGTGGTCGTGAGCGAGCCACGGTCAAATGCTGGGAAGCGCTCGGTGATGGTTTGCTGGACGCTGCAGTCACTATTGTCAAAGAAAGACAGCGACCAGAACACCAGATCAGTCAGGCGTGGATTGAGCGCCAGACGGGCAAGATTCACGCAACGCTCAAAGCCATGAGTGAAGGGCTTGGCGAGCAGAATTTCTGCATCGGAATCAATTATTCTCTGGCCGACATTGCTGTAGGCTGTGCTCTGGGTTATCTTGATCTCAGATTTTCAGATATCGAATGGCGCAAGTCGTATGCCAATCTGGAGCGCCTGTACAAAAAGCTGGCCATGCGACATTCATTCATTGACACCCAGCCACCAACCAGCGCCTGATACAGAAAGTGCCCGATGCTAAAAGTGCGCGGTGTTAACCAATAATGCCACCGCCCAGACAAACGTCACCGTCATACAACACGCCGGACTGACCAGGAGTCACTGCCCATTGCTGATCGTCAAAAGCCAGTGTCATGTCGTCACCAGTCAGTGCGACGATTCGGGCTTTGGCATCCATCTGGCGATAGCGTGTTTTAGCACCATAGGACTGCCCCACCGCTGGCGGCTCGCCAGCGACCCAGCTTAACTGCTGGGCATGCAGTTCTTGAGACATCAGCCACGGGTGATCATGCTCTGGTACCACATAGAGCGTGTTGCTCTGAATGTCCTTGCGCGCGACGTACCACGTGGGTCCGCTGCCGTCCGGGCGCTGATAGCTTCTCACGCCCCCAATACCCAGACCCTTGCGCTGACCCAGCGTGTAAAAAGCCAGCCCATGGTGTTTGCCAACCACCTCCCCTTTGTCGGTTCTGATCGGACCCGGATCTGAGGGCAGGTAGCGATTGAGAAAGTCTCTGAATGGCCTCTCTCCAATAAAACAGATCCCCGTAGAGTCTTTCTTCGCCGCATTGGGAAGCCCGATCTCCCGGGCGATCCGGCGAACCTCGCTTTTTGTGATCTCGCCCAATGGAAACATGCTGCTGGCAAGTTGTGCCTGGTTCAACCGATGCAAAAAATAGCTTTGGTCTTTTGTGGCATCGACGGCTTTGAGCAACTCATAGCGCCCCGTTCGCACGGGACTTTTTCGGACACGGGCGTAATGACCGGTGGCAATCAGCTCCGCACCCAGACTCATCGCGTGATCCAGGAATGCCTTGAACTTGATCTCTGCATTGCACAGCACATCGGGATTCGGCGTGCGTCCTGCAGAGTACTCACGCAAAAACTCCGAAAACACGCGATCCTTGTACTCCGCCGCAAAATTCACTGCCTCAATATCGACCCCCACCAGGTCGGCAACACTGACTGCGTCGAGCCAGTCCTGGCGCGCAGAGCAATACTCATCATCATCGTCGTCTTCCCAGTTCTTCATGAACAGGCCGAGCACTTTGTAGCCCTGTTGCTTGAGCAACCAGGCGGTCACTGATGAGTCGACCCCGCCCGACATTCCAACAACGACGGACTGGCCTTTGACTGTACGAGAATTTTCCATATGAAGATTTTAATGCGGCATCCCGATCGCAGCGATAAAACCTGTTACAAATCGCAGGATCATTTAAAAACCTTCGCATAGGATCTTTTGCATGAAGATCGGCATTCCCAAAGAAGTACGTGACCATGAAAGCCGTGTGGCCGCAACACCTGAAACCGTCAAAAAACTTTTGGCCGCCGGGCATGAAGTGGTCGTCGAGCGCGGAGCCGGCCAGAGTGCCCATTTTTATGACGAGATGTATGAACAGGCCGGTGCCCAACTGGCAGACTCGACAAGCGCGCTCGGTGCGGCACTGGTCCTGAAAGTGCGAGCCCCCGCTGAGAGCGAGCTCAAACACATGCAGCCAGGCACCACCCTGGTGGGGATGCTCGACCCGTTTGATGCTGACGGGATCGAAAATATGGCAAAAGCCGGCCTGACAGCCTTTGCCCTCGAAGCAGCGCCAAGGATCACGCGCGCTCAAAGTCTCGATGTGCTGTCTTCGCAGGCCAACCTGGCCGGCTACAAGGCGGTGCTGCTCGCGGCCAATACCTACGGCAAGATGTTCCCGATGATGATGACTGCTGCCGGAACGATCAAGGCAGCTCGCGTTGTCATACTCGGGGCTGGCGTGGCCGGATTGCAGGCCATTGCAACAGCGAAGCGCCTGGGTGCCGTGGTTGAGGCCTCTGACGTTCGACCCGCAGCCAAGGAGCAGATCGAGTCACTGGGTGCCAAGTTCATTGATGTGCCGTTTGAAACCGAGCTGGAGAGAGAGGCGGCCCAAGGTGTGGGTGGATACGCCAGACCCATGCCACCGAGCTGGATGGCCCGTCAGGCCGAGCTCGTTGCCAAACGTTGTGCTCAGGCTGATATCGTAATTTCAACGGCGCTGATCCCTGGACGTCCCGCGCCTCAGCTGATCAGCGTCGAGACTGTCAAGGCTATGAAGCCTGGCAGCGTGATCGTGGACATGGCGGTCGAACGTGGCGGCAACTGCCCGCTGAGCCAGGCGGGTCAGGTGGTCGTCGAGCATGGTGTCACGATCATCGGACTGACCAATCTGGCGGGTCTTCTGCCCACCGATGCGTCTGCACTCTACAGTCGCAACCTGCTTGATTTCCTCAGGCTGATTCTGGACAAAGACGGCAACCTGTCAATTGCCCGGGATGATGAGATTGTGACAGCATGCCTTTTGTGTGAGAACGGACAAATCTTGAGGAAAGTCTGAAATGGAAAGCATTAATCCAACACTGATCAATCTGATCATTTTTGTGCTTGCAGTGTATGTGGGATATCACGTGGTCTGGAACGTCACTCCGGCACTCCACACCCCGCTGATGGCTGTCACCAATGCCATCTCGGCCATTGTGATCGTAGGTGCCATGCTTGCCGCCGGACTGACCGAAGACGCCCTGGCCCGGTTCATGGGGGTATTTGCGGTGGCACTTGCCGCTGTCAACGTATTTGGTGGCTTTCTGGTCACACGGCGCATGCTCGAGATGTTCAAAAAGAAAAACAAGGCAAGCGCTGCTGGAGCCCGCAAATGATCTCGATGAATCTCGTTACCCTTCTTTACCTGGTGGCTTCAGTCTGCTTTATCCAGGCACTAAAAGGCCTGTCTCACCCCACCACGTCACGAACGGGCAATGCATTCGGCATGGTGGGCATGGCAATCGCGATTCTCACGACTGCCGCATTGATTGTCAGCCTCTCAGGCCAGATCAACGGCCTTGGCTGGGTCTTGCTGGGCCTGCTGATCGGTGGCACGCTCGGCACGGTGATGGCCAAACGGGTTGAAATGACAAAAATGCCCGAACTGGTCGCCTTCATGCACAGCATGATC
>CAZBIN010000197.1:0-5748 GCA_964491995.1 uncultured Orrella sp. | reverse complement strand
CGGGCTGGGTGACTTCAAAACGGGTGATGGTCAGGTGCATGGGGTCTCTCTTGATGGGAATGTTGTTGTGGCGGTCAGTGCAGACTCGAGCGCGAGCCCGATCGGCACCATCTTCGGAATCGTGATCTCAATGAAGGCGCGAAGACGGGCGCGTACTGGCTCATCGACTGAGGCAGGCGCGGCTAGTGACATCGTGAGTGGTCGGGTCTGCGCAATTTTTCGTGCGCTGTTGAGTGCGAATGCCAGGGCACGTGTGATGTCCCCACGTGAATCGATCTGCACCAGCGCCGGCTCGACACTTTCGAGCAGCGATGGCCAGAGCGAGAGATGTCTATACAGACTGGCAACGATCCCGGGTTCCTGTGACTCGCCGAGGCGGTTCAGACGAATCACCGTTTCACGGGTGGTGACGCTCATCGCATCCCATGAAGGGATGGCGGGCAGGGGGTGTTCATTGCGTACTTGAAAACCTTCGGCGCTTGACACCGGCGCTTCAAAGATCGCGTTCGATTGAGCGCCTGGATTCAGAAGGTGTTCAAACGCGATCAGATTGCGACTGTTGTTGAGGTTGTAGACCTGCGTCAGTCGCGCCGCGCTCTCGAGGTCGCAACGATGAGATTGCACGCAAGCAAAGTCCTTTGACCATGAGAGAACGTCATGTGTTACGCAATCCCGTAACATGGTGGCCTGCTTGTCGATTTCGCCTGACCGGAAGTGAGGGCTCAGACTGCTCCAGGCCCACTCAAGCGCACCGGGCACGGTTGCGAGATGTCGATAAATCAGATTGACAAGATCGACGCCCAGCACAATGCGAATCTCGTCATAAAGTGCCGCGATCGACCCGGTTGCCGAACTTTCCGAGACTTCGGGTAGTGTCTGTAACGGTTGTTTCGTGTGAATGGACATCCGCGCCTCTCTAAATTCTTTCTAGAACTCGAGGAGGATGGTAGGATCTCCAGATCAAACTGAAAAGAATAGATTAACGACCGATTCGATCTGAAAAATAGATTGATAAGGGAGGCCGCTCATGGACAGTCGTCAACTGCGCTACTTCGCCAAGGCAATCGAGACGGGCAACCTGACCAGAGCGGCGGCTGCCTTGCATGTCGCGCAGTCAGCTCTGAGTATGCATATGCGTAATCTCGAGCACGAGCTCGGTGTTGCTCTGCTGGTGCGCAGCCGTGCGGGCGTCAAGCCCACGGAGCAAGGCCAGCTGCTCTACGAGCATGCTCGCACGATTCTGCGACAGTTCGAACAAGCTCGCCAGGAAGTAATGTCTCTGGGCAAGGAGCCACACGGCGAAGTGGCCTTGGGCATTCCAGCAACAGTCGCACCGGTTCTCGTGCGGCCGCTGCTGGAACATCTTGCCCGGCGAGCACCCAAGGTGATCCCGCACATCGTCGAAGCGATGAGCGGCTACTTGCTGGAATGGTTACACAGTGGTCGACTGGATGCCGCCATCTTGTTTGACTCACAGCGGCTAACGGGCTTGCGCCGTACGATGCTAGGTGTGCAGAGTATGTATCTCATCGGACCGCCCGGAGCCTTCACGGAAGGTCAAGTGGTGACCATGGCACAGCTACCACGCTATCCACTGATTATTCCCGGTCGCATGCACGGCATGAATCTGCTGATCCGCAGGGCTGCAACTCAAGCTGACGTCACCCTGGACATCCGTGTTGAAGTAGATTCAGTCGCAGAGATGGTCAGTCTGGTCAAGGGCGGCTATGGCTACACCGTACTCGCACGAATGGGCTTTAGTCGGGAACTGAAAGAGGGCAAGTTGAGTGTCGCACACATCGAGGCGCCGCAGATCGAAAGAGCGCTCGTATGCGCAACGGTTGAATCAAGACCGCTGACTCAGGGTACCGTCATATTGATGGAAGGGGCGGAAGCGATTCTGCGGGCGTTCAACGACGGGGCACAGTTGACACACGGCGACGACTGAAGACTGTCTTGTCGCTGCGTTTGGACAGAGGTGTTCGCGATGATTGTCAAGATGCAGGTTTTTCCTGGCTAGACTACGGTTGCAGACGAACTCGTGGCAGCTGCAAAGGCAGACTCACACCGTCCGGCAAACGATTGTCTGTCCGTGTCATTTAAGAGCCACGGGCAGATGGTGGAAATCTCTGGCATCGGGTGACGCCGAAAGGCCAGAGCGTACGGGGCGTTCAGAGCGTTCAGAGTGCCTCCGTTCGGAACTGATAACTAGGTGGGTGGCCGCGCAATATACTCATGGGGGCACGTGGTTAATATGATTTTCACCAGCCGCTTGCGCTAGCCTGATGCGCACAAAATTTCAGTTCAACATCGACCATGGGGAAATCAACGTGAAACCTGCCGGCCTTTTGCTTGCACTGAGCCTTGTGCTGCCAACCATGGCTTTCGCGCAGCATCATCACGCGGCGAACTCGCAGTATGCGGGGATGCAGGGGCGCGCCATCAAGTCGCTGTCCGACGCGGACATTATGGAACTGAGGCGTGGGGCTGGTTGGGGGCTTGCATTGCCAGCCGAACTCAATGGGGTTCCAGGTCCGGCACATCTGCTCGAACTCAAAGACGAGCTTTCGCTTACTCCGGATCAGATAGAAAAGATCCAGGCACTTTTCGATGACATGCGCAAAGCAGCGATCGTGGCCGGTGAGAGACTCATTGCCGCGGAAGCAGCTCTCGAAGCGGTATTTGCGAATGCAACGGTTGATGAAGCATCTTTGCGCCGACTGCTTGCCGAGTCCGAGTCAGCAAGAGCCGAATTGCGCTTCATCCATCTTTCCCAGCACTACAAGACGCTGCCTTTGCTGAGGCCTGACCAGATCAAGCGGTACAACGTGCTTCGTGGTTACGCTGATGATCCGTGTGCAACTATTCCACAGGGTCACAACCCGGAAATGTACCGTCAACACATGGGATGCAAGTGAGGCGGGCGCTGTCCTTATGTGGAGAATGTGCTGATGGATGGTGGCCTGAGAGTCGGTCGTGAGAGTCTGATGAATTTTACGAGTCTGTCCAATGAACCCGCCTTGTCTGGATCAAGTCGGATCGTCACGGGGACCCGCACGCTGAGTCGAGGCATTCAATTGTTGCGAGTGGTGGCCAGTCGGCCTGATCTTGGCTGGCGTCTGTCGGATCTCGCGAAAGCGATGAATCTGGATAAGGCGACGGTTCATCGAATGCTGATGTGCCTGGTTAATGAAGGTCTGGTCGAGCAGCGAGTCAGTGACAAGCACTTCATGCCGGGTCCCATGCTGTTTGAGCTTGGAATGGCATTGCCCACTCGTCATCAGTTTCACCGCTTTGCAGAGCGAGTGCTGGAGGACTTTGCGAAGCAACATGTTGGCACGATATTGTTTCTACTGCGCAGTGATACGGACTTCGTATGCAGCTTGCTGGTCAATCTGACGGGACACCCAAGCTCGACCATGCTGTACCCCGGTGCAAGAAGACCCATGATCACCTCAGCTGGCGGTGCGGCAATCCTGCTGGCGTTACCTTCGGTCGAAAAAGAAAGAGTCCTTCGGGATAACCTTGTTCGTGAGCGGGCACGTTATGCCGACACGCGTCTTGGTGCGATTCAGAAGATGCTGGATATCTCTTGCACCCATGGGTTTGGCGTCAATCTGGGGTTTCTGGTGTCGGGGTCCCATGCGTTCGCCCTGTCAGTTCTGGATCGGCATGGCGAGGTCTACGGGTCTGTCTGTCTCATAGGGCACGCCCATGACTACCCGTGTGAGAGTATCGAGCAGACTCATGCGCTTCTGAGGCCGCTTGCACAGACACTTCAGGATCGATTGAAACAGCTGGTATGACCCCAGTACTTAGAGCAGGGTTTCTACTAAAGGGGGACGCCTTATATCGACAATGTTTCACATATTGAAACTTTTGGTTATGAGCGCGCTTCAGGACATGTGCGAACGGGTTCGTCAGGCAGGTATCGTCAAGCATATGACATTGAGTGTGTGCAAGTGAGAATCGGGAGAGGTTTGAGTAAGATCAACCCGGTTTAAATTTTGCCGGTTCAGCTTGTCGAATGTTACAGATTTCATTTCATGCGCACACCAGCGAATCTGTCGCGAAACATAAAAATATGGCGACAGAAATAACAAGACGAGGGGAATTTGAGTTATCTACCTTTTGACGCCATCCTTCGGCCGGCTCGCGAGCGACTGCCAGCAGGCACGTGTGACTGTCACTTTCATTTCTTCCAGGAGTTTGAACGATTCCCCGTCTCGTCGGCAGCAGCCTACGTGCCGACCTCAGCGACTGTCGAAGACTATCGCAGGATGTGCAAGGCCTACGGCATTGACCGTGGCGTGCTGGTGCATCCGAGCGTCTACGGGGCTGATCATTCAAGCTATGAAGTTTTCATGGCTGCCAATCAGGACTGGTTGCGTGGCGTTGTCGTTGCGTCGGCCGATGTTGATGTGGCCAGCCTGGAGCGCTGGCATACGCTGGGCACACGGGGAACACGAATCAACCGCGCTTTTGCCAATGGTCCTTCAGATACAGACATTGATACCATTATCGACAAGGTCAAACCCCTTGGCTGGCATGCTCAGGTGTTTGCGCCGCTTTGTCAAGAACCCAGGCTGATTCAGCGAATCGCTGATCGTGGCGTGGCAGTTGTGGTTGACCACCTCGGGTTTGGGCCCGCCGATGCCTTGTTGTCGAGCGAAGCGTTCAAGAACTTGCTCGGACTGATGCGGGAAGGCCGGGCGTGGGTCAAACTGTCCGGACCGTACAGGTCTTCAGGTCAAATGCCCAGGTACCCGGACTTGCGCCCAACCATTGATGCTTTGCTAGACGCCAATCCCGATCGCGCTGTCTGGGGGACTGACTGGCCACATCCGCATATTGACGCCATGCCCAATGATGGAGATCTGGTCGATCTGATCTTTGACTGGCTGCCGGATGCTCAGTTGCGCCAGAAGATACTGGTCGACAACCCCACCCGACTGTATTGGTCGGACTAAGGCTCAGGTCAATGGGCATCATCGGCTCGAAGCGCACGATATGCAGGATGGGCTAAGGGGCAGGGGTCACACAGATGGCATGGATCTTCTGTCGACTTTTTATAGATGCAGAATCGACACAGTTTGAATCCGGATGCTTGTGGCGGGGGGCAATGTCAGCGGGAAGATGAGACTGAACCCCGCAATCATGCTTGTGCCCAGGATCGCTCTCGGACGATCGGTGATCGTCAGGGCCGGCCAGCATGATGCCCGGTATTGCGTGCAATCATCAGCCACGAACTCGGTCAGCACAACTTCAGACGGGCACCTCAGGCACTGCATAAAAGTCCGCACCAGAATCCAGACCCGCACCAGAATCTAGACCAACAGCCAGACCAAAATGAAATCCGTCATCAGTTAGTTGTCACAGTCGTACTCGTCACAATCGCAGTTAAAGGAGACATCAATATGAAGTTTTTTGCCAAACTCTTGCCATTGGCCGCAGTCTGTGCCGTCTTGAGCACACCGGTACAGGTCGCAGCAGAAACCAAGATTCCCATCAAGCTCGGCTGGACAACCACAGATGGTCCGACCGACCCTTATGCTGTCGGTGCCCGGGCGTTTGCCAAGGCGCTTTCGCAGGAGCCAGCCGGTAAGGTCTTTGATGTGCAGTTCTATCCGAATCGTCAACTCGGTGACGAGAAGGCACTCCTGGAAGGTTTGAGGATGGGGACCGCGCAGGCTGCCATCATCACCAATGCCGTGACCGCTCAGATCGAGCCGGCGTTTCTGTTGAACG
>CAZBIN010000196.1:0-5797 GCA_964491995.1 uncultured Orrella sp. | reverse complement strand
GCAAAGTTGCCATCAAAACGTGCAGTTCCAAACAAGATGTCCCAGACCGGAAACAGCACCGCAAAATTGTAGCCGTAGGGCAAACCCGCCGTCGAGGCAACAGGTTCGATGGCGTGGTGGTGACGATGATATCTGGGGCTCACGAGCACTCGATCCAGCCAGCGCCCAAAGCCCATCCTGACATTGCTGTGTGAAAGGCTCTCAAGCAACTGTGTAAGCACGACAATCAGCACAAACTGGCCAGGCGACACCCCAACCACAAACGAGACTGCTACCAGAACCGCTGAGCGCAGAAAATCGTCAAGCAGATGGTTACGGTTATCGCTAAACAGCGTCATCTGACGCTGACTGTGATGGACCGCATGCAAGGCCCAGAACCGGGACCAGCGGTGCTGGGCACGGTGATAGAGATAATCAACGAAATCGAAAATCAACATATAAATGATCAGGCTGACCCAGGCGCGATCGGTCACCCCTGGCCAGATCTGATCAACTGGCGCAAAGGCTACGCCCTGGACATGCAACCAGCCAATGACTGAGAGGCTTAGAGGCAATAAGGTAAAGTAAAGCACCAGCCGAAAAAGGCCGAGACGATGAATCAGTGTGTAAATCACGTCAATGCGGACCTGACGACGATCAGTGACCGCTTCAACCGGTCGCCAGCGCTCGAGCGCTCCAAACACCAGCACCATGAAAGCCAGTTCAAGCAGGCCGATAAGCATCCACATGGTGGCGTCGTAGGCGTCTTCAAGCAACCGACTGGCGCCGAGCATCACCAGCACCGGTTGCACCACAGACTCAAACAGCCCGAGTTGCATGGCATCAAAGCCATCCAGAAGCCATTGCATAGCACTTTCCATCATTGATTAAGCGGCGCAGGCGTCGCCCGCTTGCCGTATTGGGGGTGTTCATCCAGCGTTCTGAAGCAGAAGCCTTTCTGTTTCAGTCCAACAATCAGCGGCTCAAGGACCGTGGGCGCCCAAGGGTCCTTGCGAGACCAGATACCAAGGTGGGCCATCAGAATATCGTCGCTGCGTATGTTGGCTAGCGCCTGGTCGAGCAGGCGCTGGTTGGAAAACCGCTCACTGGAAAGCTCGTCGCCGAGAAACCCTGCGTCTGACCAACCGACATGCTGGTAACCGCACTGCTTTGCGGCACTCAGAAGGCTGGCCGATGTCTTGCCTCCAGCGGCACGAAACAGCGGCGAAATCTGGCCACCCGTCATCTCGGCAAACCTTGTCGCGACCTGGTCAAGCGCCTTGCAGTACTGCCCTGAATCCCAGGTCTGCGTCTTGCCGGCCTGTGGCCCGAAGCTCGCACGCACTCTGAAGCGGCCGTCGTTCAAATCCGACAACCAGTAAACATGGTCATATGTATGCGAGCCAAACGCATGCCCTTCGGCAAGCCGTGCACGCCACCAGTTTGTCCAGGTCTCATCCAGGCTGCCGCCGCCACTGAGTGTGCGCTCATTGGCCATGAAAAAAGTCACGCGAACATCATGACGGCGCAGGACATCGGCCACCAGATCTGCAACGCCCATGTGACCGGTGTCAAACGTCAGGTAGAGAGGTTTATGGCAGGCGGGTGTTTGGGGCGGTGACTGTGAGGATGTCACCGTCTGCATCACGGTTCGCTGCGCTACCCCTGTTGAAGCAAGCGTTGTACTGGCGACAACCTGACTAGACATACCGGCCAACAGGCTCAGCCTCATCAGGGCAACGAGACACTGTATTGAAAATCTACTGGCGCGGCGCATGACGATATGTCCACACCCCGTGCGGCGACTTGCCCACTCGGACATGCTGGCGTTTGCCGGTATCCAGATCAATAACCGTCAAACGCCCCAACCAGCGCGAGGTGACCAGCAGTGTCTTGCCATCCTCGAGCAAATCCATACAGTCCGGACCGCCCGGCGCCTCATACTGCGCCACGACTTCGCGCTTGCCCAGATCAATTCTGGAGATGGTGTTTGCCGTGCGATTACTGACGAACACCGATTGACCATCCCCGGCTGCACGAAACGCATGTGCACCCTGACCCGTTTTGATATAAGACACTGGTTTGGCCGGACCGTCAGCCAGACTAAACACCTGAACGCTGTCCTGACCGGTCAGTCCGACGAGCAGTGTCTTGTCATCGGCACTTAAATGCAGGTCCGCAGGCATCTTTCCGGTGGGCACGGTCCAGAGCGCGGTCTGGGTTGGCAGATCAATCGCAATAAGCTCGTTGCTGTCCTGCAAAGTCACATAGGCCACCTGACTCTTGCTGTCGATCACGATGTGACTCGGCGTCTTGCCTGCCGGAATTCGCTTGACCAGCTCAAACGGTTGTTCGGCATCGAGCCCTTTCCAGCGATAGATATCGATGTGATTCAGACGGTTGGCTGCGGTCACAAACCACTTCATGTCTGGCGAGAACCGCAGATGGTAAGGATCAACAATCTGAGTGATGGTGCGCTCGACTTTGCCTGTGAATGGATCCAGCACTGAAATCGAGTTACTCGCAGCATTAGCGACCAGTACGCTCTTTCCATCCGGAGTCAGATAAATGTGGTGCGGCTCCTTGCCCACCGGCACTCGCGAGACCTCTTTCCAGGAACCCGCGTCAATCACGCTGACACTGGCCTCCAGCGAGTTGAGAACCAAAACAACTGGCTCGCTGCTGGCTAGAGCCTGCAACGAAGTCAAACCACTGACAGCCAGGCAAAGCCAGAGCGCAAACCTGTAACGCATTCGCGAGACGAGACTGGACACCACGCACGAAACGAGCGAGTTCGAGTATTTCGAACCAGGCATGAAAATTCCTAAGGAGTACAGCCCATTGAGTTGCGCAACAGCACTGGCTCATCACCAGGCAAGACGTTGGCACACGGATATTACGGGGCTGCTACGTATCCGAGAATTTAATTGTATTGTCCGATCTGCAAGCATGTCACGACTTTCATCGCCCCAACCCACAAGAAACATGCAAGTGTCGCAATCGCGCCAATACAGCCGCAAACGCGAGGATGCCGCACAAGCTTAAAGCCTGCCAGACCACGAGTACCCAAGGGTTAGCACGCGAGTCAAACCATTCGCATTCACGCCAGGGGAAACTGACTGCAATCACTGGCACGTCTCAGGAATACGATCCCTAGGGGCCTACCAGCCAGACAATCGTCACGTAGATCAATGATGCCATCACGGCGGAAGCCGGCACCGTGATAATCCAGGCGGTGACGATTTTGTACAAAATCGAGCGCTGCACGAGTTCACTGCGATAAACCTTGCGGATCTGTTTGACTTCTCTCTTTCTGAGACGTACCGCAGCTGAGCGCGCCTTAAGCTGCTCAAGCATGGCCTGCTTGGTCGTGACATCGGCAGCAGCAAACTCTTCAAGGTAGGCCTCAACGTCTTCTGCATCTTGCCCCTCATGATGCAGTTTGATCTCCTCGATCATTCGCGAATAGTTGGTTTTAAGGTATTCACGCAAGAATCCAACGCCCAGCACACCCCCTATCGCAATGTGAGTCGAACTGACAGGCAGTCCAAGCTGAGACGCCACAATCACCGTGAGTGCTGCGGACATGGCGATACAGAAGGCGCGCATCTGATCCAGATCGGTAATTTCACCGCCGACCGTTTTAATCAGCTTCGGACCGTACAGTGCCAGCCCAAGCGCAATGCCAATCGCGCCGATCATCATGACCCACATCGGGATGCCAGCCTTGGAGGACATGCCATGACTCATCACAGTGTCCGCAATGGCCGCCAGGGGACCAATGGCGTTAGCGACATCGTTGGCACCATGCGCAAAACTGAGCAATGCCGCGGCAAAGATCAACGGCATCGTAAAAAGTGAATTGATGGCGTCTTTGGAGTTTTCCATGGTGGTGGCATACCGTGAGACGACCGCCCGCATGACGACCCAGATCAGCACACCCATCGCCAGACCCATGCCCACGGCAGTCCAGAAACTCACAGGAATAACCTTGCCCAATCCCTTGAGCATCAGGTAAGTGACAAAGGCAAATCCCATCAAACCAATCAGCACTGGCACAGTTGTGCGCGCGGCACGCACCATATCCTGACGATATGTGATCGCGCGCTTGATCCAGAACAGAAAGCCGGCCGCAATCAGTCCACCGATTGCCGGCGAGATCACCCAACTCGCCACAATGCCGCCCACGACGCCCCAGTCTGCGGCTTGCAAGCCACCCGCCGTCACGCCAGCACCGAGGACTGCTCCCACAATCGAGTGGGTGGTTGAAACAGGAGCGCCGACTGCGGTCGCAAAATTTAGCCACAGTGCTCCAGCCAGCAGGCTTGCCGTCATCATCCAGATGAAATGATCCGCACTGGGAATCAGGTCCGGATTGATGATGTCGCCCCGAATGGTTGACACCACATCGCCGCCACCGATCAAAGCCCCGGCTATCTCGAAGATCGCCGCGATGACAATGGCACCCACCATCGTGATGGAACGCGAGCCAACAGCGGGACCCACATTATTGGCAACATCGTTAGCACCGATGTTCATGGCCATGTAGCCACCGATCATGGAAGCCACCACCAGCAAGATGCCTTGCTGGCCTGTCAGACCAATGCCCAGGGAGGTGTAGATCATGATGCTGACGACAAACAGCAAGCCACAGCCGAACCGGAAAAATTCCTGCTGTGTTTTTCGCGAGCTTTTGGTGTTTTCTGAGAGATCGGCGATTTGCATGAGGTCTGTGACGTCCTTGGTGACTAATGTGAGCGCACGTAAACAAACCGCATTTTACTCACGCGTGAAACAAACAAGTCACAAAGTTGAAATGCCGAATTTCTCAGCCCGGTTTGATCGGGGGTACGACACACTGCTGATCAGGGCGCGAGACTACGAGTTTTAATCAACGACTGTCGCCCGCAATCAGCCCGAGATCATGTGATGAAGACAACCTGTCTTGATAAGATTGATAAGATTTTTTTAGAAATCATTCAACCGCGATGTGCAGCAGAAAGCCGTCGAGCGTGACCGCACATGGAAATGCGTAGCGCCTGGCGCGCGGCTCCAAACGACACTAAAGCTTGTCGACATACTTTTCCAGGACCTCCAGAAAGCGATCCGGTTTACCAAGCTCGACGCTCAAATCCTGAGCTTTGGCAATATCAGCGGCTGACATCTCGGCGGCCACCTGATTGCGGTTGTCAGGTGCATTGTTTTGTGCTGAATCGTCATAGGCAGCCGAAAGATTGAACAGTGCATACGCCACAATATTGTCAGCTTCTATCACCTGTCCGCTGGCAAACATTGCGCCCAGATTGTTCAAAGCATCCGCATCCCCCTGCTCGGCGGCAAGCAGGTACCACATCATGGCTTTTTTCTCGTCCTGGGGGACACCTTCACCATTGTCGTAGCGCAAGCCCAGGTTGTACTGGGCAGAGGCCTGCCCCTGCATGGCTGAAAGCTCGAACCACTTCACCGCTTCCCTGTAGTTCTTTGGAACCCCCAGGCCCACGGAAACACCACACCCAGGAAGGCCAGCGGCGTGACGACCAGCGTGACCCACGGCACTGCCAGCAGGTTGGCCACCAGCCCGGCGAGGGAGACCTGGGCAAACAGCATCAGGGTCAACGGGGCCAGGGCAAGCGTGATCACGCCCTGCTCGGCCAGCAAGCGACCGGCCGCCCTGAGAGGACGCCGCCAGCCAGAGACCTGATCGTCCGGGGACAGCCCCCTTCCCGGATCGGACGAGAACAGGATGCCCACGGCCACAAAGCTCAGCCAGAAGCCGGGCTGCATCAGGGCCAGCGGATCGAGCAGCAGCACAACCGCC
>CAZBIN010000195.1:0-5806 GCA_964491995.1 uncultured Orrella sp. | reverse complement strand
TCATACATCTGGCTGGGAGTGCTGGTCGTACAAGTTGCATCAGCCTGGCCCGCAGCCAGCGAGCTCATGGCTGCGCCGTAGGTTGGAAACATAATGACTTCAACGTCTTTGAGTGTCAGCCCACCAAACCCCAGATAGGCTTCACACTTTACATTAACCGATGGATTACCGACAACCAGTGCCAGACGTTTGCCTCGAAGATCATTAAACGTCCGGATATTTGCATCAGCGGCGGTCGATAGCCCAAACGAAGCCGGTCGCCCCGCGATGACCCGAAGATCCTGTGGGCCCCAACGTCTTGCGGCAAAGTCCTCGGTTCCCTCTGTCGCAAAAAATGCCTCTGTTGCCAGAAAGCCAACATCCGCACGCTTTTGAATCAGCGGCTGCAAACGCCCAATTGAGGAGCCGGAAGGCTGGATCCTGACCTTGACTCCGTACTTTTTACCAAATGCGTCCGCAATCGCAGACGCCTCCGCGTAACCTGCAGAGCCAACATCATAGGATGACCAGCTCATCGTGCTTGGCAAATTCTGTGCGACTGCAGAACCTCCTGAAGCAATCGCCAGACAGATCGCAGCCCCCACGGCACATCGCGGGACGGTCGGTACTTTTTGAATCATTCCGGTCTCCTCGTTTGGTTTATGTATTGGTTCTGTGTTCTATGACGGTGAACGCGGTACAACAAATATCGGCTCCTGCAGCCCAGTCCAGATTCACCTGGGTTGTGAGGCATCGAACAAATCGACCGAAGTCGTCGAGCCCTCAAAACAAACGATTTTCTGAAAGCTCTTCAAGTGCGGCACTCGGGTTCGGACACACCAGGTCATGCCAGGCAGTACTCCCACGAGCGAGGATTTCTTATTTGTTAAGAGTCCCCTGCAACACGCAAATCTCCAAGGCATTTGTCATTTATGTGGCTTTGTCTGGACAAACATTCAGACTAAATTATGCTAAACCAACTCTTGTGTCAAGACGCATACGGAATGGTTTACCGGAAAACCGGCGAACAATACCCTGTCGACTTCAACGAAATGTTCTTGGCCACTCAACTCCGAGACAGGAGCTGTCCAAGGGTCTTCATCCACAACGACCGTAAAGAAAATGTATCGCCAAAATTAAAAAGGACAGCCACCAATTGGTGCTCTGCCCTTTTCACTCCACAGAATGTTCAGACTTACTTCAATGATGCAAGCGCTGCCGTACGGTTTTTCTTCCAGAGTTCAGCAAATTTCTCATCCGGCAGATCCTTGCCCTCTTTCATAGTCGCACTCCAGGCAGCCTGCAAGGCCTTGAGACGCTTGACGCCATCGTCATTCCACTTCTGGGCCTCTGGTGTCCAGATACCTTTCTCTTTCAGATACTTGATAGCACCGTTGTGATATGGAGCATCGGCTGGAGGCAGGCCTGATACTTTCAGGTCCCAGCGCGGCATCACTGCCGTTGCATTTTTGTACAAATCAAATGTCTCGTCCATTGCTTTGACGAAGTTGTATGCCTCATCGTCACTCATGTCGGAACGCACCACGAGCACAGGGTAGCGGTAGGAGACAATCTCGACTGGGTTGGCTGCCGATATACCCGCACCAACAGTCTCAACCGCCGGACCCATGTAAGGTGCGACAAAACGCATCCGCTCCCATCCTTCCTTGTCGTTCTTAGGAGCGCCTAGCCAATGGATACCCCTCGGCGATTCGGCCAGTTCGTACATCTGGCTTGGAGTGGTGGTCGTGCAGGTTGCGTCAGACTGGCCCGCAGCGATCGAGCTCATGGCTCCGCCGTAGGTCGGGAACATGACAACCTGAACATCCTTCAGTGTCAGGCCGCCAAACCCGAGGTAGGCCTCACATTTGACGTTAAGCGATGGATTGCCAGCCACCATTGCCAGACGCTTGCCCTTGAGGTCCGCGAAGGTTCGGATATTGGCGTCCTTGGCGGTCGGCAGACCAAAGGAAGAGGGTCTACCAGCAAGAACCCTCAAATCCTGAGGACCCCAACGCTTGGCAGCAAAGTCTTCCGTGCCTTCAAGTGCAAAAAATGTTTCTGTCGCCAGGAACCCGACTTCTGCACGTTTTTGCAGGACAGGTTGCAGTCGCCCGATCGACGATCCGGACGGCTGAATCCTGACCTTGGTGCCAAATTTCTTACCGAATGCATCAGCCATGGCTGATGCTTCCGCGTACCCGGCAGAACCCACGTCATAAGCTGACCATGTCATGGTGGCCGGCAACTTCTGCGCCATGGCCGCAGCAGATCCGAACGCCAGCGCCAAACCCGCAGCAATACCGGTCAGATAACGACTGACGGGCTGTTGTGAATGCTTCATAGATTGTCTCCTCTTTTTTCTGGCTTGTAAAAAACTTGCTGACCGTCCTGCTGTCTGCGCAACAGGTACTGACCCATGGGGACGGATGGGTTGATCCCAGGCATAATCCCGCCCTGAGCCGCCGCACCACACCCCGCTAACTGTGCCACAGGCAACCGAGCCAGGCATTTTGCACATCGAGCATTCGCTCTCTGCGCTTTTTTACACCCTCTCCTGACCTTGTCGCATTCAATTTAGTTAAATAGAACAATGACGGTTAAGCGTGAGCAGGTCAAGACATCCCCGTCTGACAAAGGGAAAGTCCTCATAAATAAGTTTTAGTCAGATGGAATGTTTTGTTGCGGGGCGCAGCATTCGGCAAAACAAGGTCTGGATCTGCCTTGCTCACTGCTCAATGATTTGATGCTTCACACAGGCAGCTGTGGCGCGGGGTCTTATCTGTCCTCCACGCGCCTGCAATTGAGCCCTCGTGAAGGCTGCACCGAACAGCAGAATCAGGGATGAATAGTTCACCCAGGTCAGCAGCAATACCAGAGAGCCTGCCGCGCCATATGCAGAACCTGGTGCAGCGGTGGACAGATACATAGCAATTAGCGCACGGCCCATGACGAACAGCAGCGCTGTCACAAAGGCACCAAGAAAAACATCACGCCATTCCAGCAACACGTCTGGCAGTACTCGAAATATCGATGCAAACAGCAAAGTGATAACCAGGAGTGATACCAACCAGTCCACACTCAGGACGACGTACGCATGCACTGGCAACAGGTCCTGGGCAAATTCAATAACCATGCGCACCAGCACACTCAGGGTCATCGAGACCAGCAAGACAAACCCGATACCAACCACGACCGTGAGCGATAACAGGCGTCTGGTCACATAGACGAAAATACCGCTGCGAGTCGGACGCGGCGCAACACCCCAGATAGAGTTCAGTGCGCCTTGCATCTGTGCGAATACCGTCGTTGCACCAAACAGCATTGCCCCGAATCCAGCCAGCGCCGGCAGGACACCAGTTCGCGTCAAACGACTGTTCTGAACAGCGGTCTGGACGGCCATCGAGGCCTCATCACCGATCGTCGCCCGCAGTTGCTCCACCAGCTGCCCTTGCGCCGCAGTTTCCCCGAACACAAGTCCCACCAGCATCACAGCGACAATCATGACCGGTGCGATCGAGAAAACCGTAAAGAACGCCAACGCCGCAGCATGTGTGAACACGCTGGCTCCCAGCCAGATACTCACCGTTGACTTGAGCACGGCAAGCCAGCGATTGAAAAAGGTCACGATGCAGGCAGACATTACAAAAGTTTACTACCGTCGATCTGCAGAGATTTCGAAAAAGAGTCAAGAAAGCAGCAAACTGCCGTGTTCAGACCTTAAGAACTGCCCCAAAACTGACATACCGGCAAGCAGATTCGGTCTGAACCCGGTGTCAGACACCGTTTTTCTGGCGCCAGACTTCAAAGTCTTTAAGTGATTGATCATCGGTTGGTGGATAAAGCCCCAAGATGGAACGCCCTGCCCTGACGCTTTCCATCACGAAGTCCTCGAACACAGTCATCTCGACAGCCTGTTGCGCCACTTCATCAGCAATTTCAGCAGGAATGACAATCACGCCGTCGGCATCACCAACCAGAATATCGCCAGGAAACACCGGCGCATCACCACAACCGACAGGCACATTGATGTCGATCGCCTCGTGCAACGTGAGATTGGTTGGCGCAGAAGGTCGCTGCTGATAGGCTCCGATTCCAAGCTCGGCAATTTCGGCAGAATCCCGAAATCCTCCGTCAGTGACCACACCCGCAACCCCACGCTCTTTGAGACGACTCACTAGAATACCGCCAGCCGAAGCGGCCCGCGCATCTTTGCGGCTATCAAATACCATCACGGCACCGGGCGGGCACATCTCAACGGCCTTGCGTTGTGGATGCTCACGATTGCGAAACACTTCCAGACCATTGCGATCTTCTCTGGCTGGCATATAACGCAATGTGAAGGCCGGCCCTACCATGTTTTCTGAATGACGTGACAGACGTGATATGCCCTGGATGAACTGGTTACGCAAACCGCGCTTGAAAAGCAAGGTAGCCAGGGTAGCGGTGCTGACGCGCATCAGCCGTGCCCGTGTTTGTGGATTCATATCGCTCATGAAAGATATCCCTAGTAAATATCTGGTTCATCGACTGCACGACCGAAGTCCGTGCGCAGGAAATCAAAGTCGCACCCCTCATGAGCTTGCTGGATGTGCTTGGAGAACATCCAGCCATAACCACGCTCGTAGCGAGGCTCGGGTGCCTTCCACTGGGCACGGCGCTGCTCAAGCTCCTCATCACTGAGTTCAACCCGGATGACCCTGTTGGGCACATCGACCGTGATCATGTCGCCAGTGCGTATCAAGGCAAGCGGGCCACCAATATGTGATTCTGGCGAAATATGCAGCACACAGGCGCCATAACTCGTACCACTCATACGCGCGTCCGACAGACGCAGCATATCGCGCACACCCTGCTTCAGAAGTTTTCTGGGCATCGGCAGCATGCCCCACTCGGGCATGCCGGGACCACCGAGCGGGCCGGCATTACGTAGCACCAGCACATGATCCGGGGTGACATCCAGGTCGTCGCTGTCGATCACGGCCTTCATGGATGGGTAGTCATCAAACACCAGTGCCGGCCCTGTGTGCTGATGCAGATGGGGCGGACAGGCACTCGGCTTGATCACACAACCATCGGGTGCAAGATTGCCACGCAAAACCGCCAGCGCACCTTCCTGGTAGATCGGATTATCCAGTGGACGGATCACATCATCCTGGTAAACCTCGGCGCCTGCTATGTTTTCTCCAAGGGTCTTGCCAGTGACGGTCAGCACATCGAGATGCAAGTGATCCTTGAGTCGCGTCATCAACCCGGGTAGCCCGCCTGCATAGAAAAAATCTTCCATCAAATAAGTATCACCGCTCGGACGGACATTGGCCAGCACCGGAATCACCCGGCTATACCGATCAAAATCATCCAGACCAATATCACAGCCGGCCCGTCGTGCCTGAGCCACCAGATGAATAATCGCATTGGTCGAACAGCCCATCGCCATGGCAACCATGATGGCGTTTTCAAATGCTGCGTGGCTAAGCACTTGAGCCGGCACCAGGTCCTCCCAGACCATGTCCACAATCCGGCGCCCAGTCGCTGCAGCCATGCGCACATGACCCGAGTCAGGCGCTGGAATCGATGAAGCTCCTGGCAGTGTCATACCCAGGGTCTCGGCCATGGCAGTCATGGTCGACGCCGTCCCCATGGTCATGCAGGTGCCATGGCTGCGGGCAATGCCGCCTTCAATTTCTCGCGTCTGGTGGCCAACCAGCTGTGGAGCCTGCAGACCGTGGTGCGTCATGCGCCGCGTGGCGCCGACGGCAAGCCGCGCACTTCGCAGCTGTTCAGTGATGCGCAGCAGCGGCAGCAGATGGGGGAGCGGGCGAGGCAG
>CAZBIN010000194.1:0-5808 GCA_964491995.1 uncultured Orrella sp. | reverse complement strand
TGACCCCGGCGTCGCCATTGGCCAGGTGCTGCGCTACCTGGATGCCATTGCACCTGGTCTAAGCCTCGGAGACCTAATTACGCAGCGAGACCCGTAGCACTTCGTGATCTGCTCCGACCAGGAAGTCCTCGGTGATGTGAGAAACCTTGACGTTGCCATGATGAACCCGTTCAATCGCCAGACGACGTTTCTCGGAGACGACGTCATATTCCGCCCTGACTTTGACCGCGTCTGGTGCCATCGGATCGCGCAGAAGTTCCTCCAGCGCCAACGCACTGTCTTTAGCCGCTTGCTCAGTGGCAAGGTCGAGCCGGACGCCATTCATGATCGCCCAAAGAGCCTGAGCATCCATGTAACGGGCCAGTCGACTGACAACCGCTTCTGCCAAGGCATGCTGGCGCGCCAGGTGGTCGAGACCTTCGCCCGAGATGGGCGCAGCATCTTTGCGTGGAACGATTCCAGCATCTTTCAATGCCAGTTGAAGCATGAACTGGATCTCTTCCGCTTCGTCTTTGAGATAGCGCTCATCCTTGCCTGCTTTGACTCGATAGAGAGGTGGCTGAGCAATGTAAATATGCCCACCGTCAACCAGTTGAGGCATCTGACGATAAAAGAGCGTCAAAAGCAAGGTTCGGATGTGTGCGCCGTCAACGTCGGCGTCGGTCATGATGATAATGCGGTGGTAGCGCAACTTCTCGATATTGAAGTCAGGTCCGATGCTGGTTCCAAGCGCTGTGATCAGGGTAGTGATCTGCTCGCTGGAAATCAACTTGTCAAACCGGGCTTTCTCGACGTTGAGCACCTTGCCGCGTAGCGGCAGAATCGCCTGGAATTTTCTGTCGCGACCCTGTTTTGCCGAGCCACCGGCCGAATCACCCTCGACGATATAGATTTCACTGAGGGCTGGATCTTTTTCCTGACAATCGGCGAGCTTGCCAGGCAGACCTGCACCTTCAAGCACACTCTTGCGACGGGTCATCTCACGGGCTTTACGGGCCGCTTCCCGGGCTCTTGCAGCTTCCACAACCTTGCCGCATAGCGCTTTGGCGTCAGTCGGATTCTCCAGCAACCAGCTCTCAAGCGTTCTCGCCACTGCGTCTTCAACCGCAGGCCGAACTTCACTGGAGACCAGTTTGTCTTTGGTCTGGCTGCTGAACTTGGGTTCTGGCACCTTCACCGACAAGACGCACGACAGTCCTTCACGCATGTCGTCGCCAGTCGTTTCGACCTTGGCTTTTTTGCTCAGCTCGTTATCATGAATGTATTTGTTGATGACCCGGGTCATCGCCGCACGCAGGCCCGTCAGGTGAGCCCCGCCATCGCGCTGGGGAATATTGTTGGTAAAGCAAAGCACCTGCTCGCTGTAACCATCATTCCACTGCATCGCGACTTCAACGCCAACCGACACACCACCGGCATCCGACTCGGTTGAGACGCTGAATACATTGGGGTGTAAAACCGTCTTGCTGCGGTTAATGTATTGAACGAATCCCTGCACGCCACCGGCAAATGCGAAGTTCTCTTCCTTGTTCTGCCTCTGGTCAACCAGGCGAATCTTGACGCCGTTGTTCAGAAACGAAAGTTCGCGCAACCGCTTGGAGAGGATCTCGTAGTGATACTCGATGTTATTGAAAATCTCCGGATCGGCCAGGAAGTGAACTTCAGTCCCCTTTCTTTCCGTATCGCCGACAACTTTCAGCGCCTCAACACGCTCACCACGACGAAACTCCATCTGGTGAACCTTGCCTTCACGCCGAATGGTCAGACGCAACCAGGATGAAAGCGCGTTCACGCAGGACACACCCACACCGTGCAGACCACCAGAGACCTTGTATGAGTTCTGGTCGAACTTGCCACCGGCGTGCAGTTCGGTCATGACGATCTCTGCGGCGCTGCGATGAAACTCGTCTTCCTTGTGAATCGCGGTCGGAATACCCCGCCCGTTATCGGTCACAGAAATCGAATTGTCCGAGTGGATCGTGACAACAATGTCGTCGCAGTAACCCGCCAGGGCCTCGTCGATCGCGTTGTCAACAACCTCGAAGACCATGTGGTGCAGACCGGTACCATCGGACGTGTCACCAATGTACATCCCGGGCCGCTTGCGCACCGCTTCAAGGCCCTTGAGCATCTTGATCGAATCGGCACCGTAGTCCGAGGTGTCTCGGGTGTTCTGAGTATCTGACATATTGTTTAAATCCGCATTGGCATGACGATGTACTGGAAGGACTCTTCACCAGGTACACCAAGGATAATGGACGCGTTGGCATCGGGCTTGACCGACCAGCGAATCGCTTCTGCCTTCACGCTGGAGAGAAACTCCTGCAAGTAAGTAACATTGAAGCCGATCTCCATCGGATCAAACGGATAGTCGATGTCAATTTCTTCAAATGCGTTTTCTTGCTCTGAGTTGCTTGAAGAAACCAGCATGAGGTTATCGCCCAACTGGACTCGGATACTGCGCGTCTTTTCATTGGTCGTCATGATGGCAGCCCTGTTCAAGCTTCCCAGCAGACGCTCCCGGTCCACCTCGAAGTGGCAGGTGTAGTCCGTGGGCAGTACGCGCTTGTAATCAGGAAACTTGCCTTCCACCAGCTTGGAGATCAATTCAACGTCACCAAAACTGAAGCGGATGCGACCTATGCCAACCTGCAGCACAACCGGATCTTCACTGTCTGAAAGCATGCGCTGCAATTCCATGACCGTCTTTCTGGGAACGATCAGATCACTGGCCTGCTCCACACCTTCGATCGCCACTGCGCAATGCGCCAGACGGTGGGCATCGGTACCGACCGCGTGCAGCAGCCCCGGCTCAAACACCAGAAGCGTTCCGTTCAGGTAATAACGGATGTCCTGTTGCGCCATTGCATAGTGCGTCATGTTGAACAAGTGCTTGAGCTTGTTCGATGGCATCGTGATCTGAAGATCGCTGCGCTCGAGCTCTGTCAGCGTCGGAAACTCGGTCGCGCTGACGGTCTGCAAAGAAAACCGGCTTTTGCCGCTTTGAACCAAAAGCTTCGATCCATCAAGAGACACTCTCACATCGCCAATCGACGGCAGAGCACGCAGAATGTCGATCAGCTTGCGGGCGTTGACCGTGATCGCTGCGTTTTCGTCACCCGATCCAAACGTCGAGCGTGCAGAAATCTGCACCTCCAGATCGGTTGCAATGAACGCGACATCCGGACCGCTTTTCTGGATCAGGACATTTGCCAGAATCGGCATCGTGTGCCGCCTTTCAACGATGCCTGCCACCATTAGCAGAGGTTTGAGCAGGTCATCTCTGCTGGCCGAGATCAATTGCATGTGATCATCCTTTGAGTGTTTGTTCTAGCACGTGCAGTGCGTGATTCAATTCCGCCTGCTTGGTGCGCAGCTCAGTGATTTTTCTGACGGCATGCAACACCGTCGTGTGGTCACGTCCCCCAAACAAATCACCAATTTCGGGAAGACTTTTCTGGGTAAGCTCTTTGGCCAGATACATCGCAATCTGCCTTGGTACAGCGATACTCGCAGGTCTACGTTTCGAGTACATGTCTGCGACCTTTATCTTGTAAAAGTCCGCAACTGTTTTCTGTATGTTCTCAACGGTGATCTGTCCATTGAACACCGAGAGCAGATCTTTGAGCGCATCACGACACATTTCCACGGTGAGATCATTTTTTCCGTGAAACCGGCTGTAGGCCAGCACCTTGTGCAAGGCGCCCTCAAGCTCGCGCACGTTGCTGCGCAAATGCTTGGCGATAAAAAAGGCGACTTCCTCTGGCATCCTGACGCCTTCGACAGCGGCCTTGCGCAGCAAAATAGCGACACGCATCTCCAGTTCTGGCGGTTCAATCGCCACGGTCAGACCGGAATCAAACCTCGATATCAGTCTGTCATCAATTCCCGACAGCTCTTTCGGATATGTGTCACTGGTAATGATAATCTGCTTGTGCTGGGCAACCATGGCTTCGAACGCATAGAAGAACTCTTCCTGCGTGCGGTTCTTGCCTGAAAAAAACTGAATATCATCAATCAGCAGCAGATCAAGTGAATGATAGTAGCGCTTGAAATCATCAAACGCTTTTCGCTGATAAGCCTTCACCACGTCAGACACATACTGGTCCGCATGCACGTAACGGACTCGCACTTCGGGACGCCGCTGAACCATCGAGTTGCCGATCGCATGGATCAGGTGTGTCTTGCCAAGACCAACCCCACCGTAGAGGAACAGCGGGTTATATGAGCGCCCCGGGTTCTCTGCGACCTGAAGCGCCGCCGCTCTTGCCAGCTGGTTGGCCTTACCGGTGACAAACGTCTCAAAAGTCAGGTTGACGTTCAGTCGCGACGGGTTGGGCAGCGTCTTCTCGCTATCCGCTATCGCCGGGCGAGCCACAACAGAGGGCTCGGGGTCGGGCGCTGCCATTGAAGCGGGCTGCGCCGATGGTCTTGCCGATGACGACTCCGGGCTGGCAAGTGGTCGCATGCCAGCCGACTGAGAAGACCCACCCAACGTTAGATTCAAAGAGACCGGCTTTTGAAAGTACTCGGTTGCGATCTCTTCGAGCCTGCCCGAGAAGTTCTTCTTTACCCAGTCAAGCTTGAAACGATTAGGCGCAGCAATACTCACCATCGATTCCGAGTCATCGAACCCGATTGGTGTCAGGGGCCTGATCCAGGCGTTCATCTGCTGCGGGGGTAATTCCTGCTCGAGCTTTTCGAGACAGACTTGCCAGAATTCTTCCATGGTGCTGCTTTGGTAAACCTTGATTCTACCCTTTGTAGGGTATGTTATCCACAGGCAAAGGATACTTGATGTATCGTGACGCCTGACAGTGACTTCTTTGTGGTATTTGACTATCTTTTGAATATCTGTTGGAATAGTGGGCTTTTCCGGGAAACCGGGATTATTTTTCGAGTGATGCCATGAAAAGAACTTATCAACCGTCAGTTACCCGTCGCAAGCGCACGCACGGTTTCCGTGTCCGCATGAAGACACGTGGTGGCCGTGCAGTCATCAACGCACGTCGTGCAAAAGGCCGCAAGCGTCTGGCTGTCTGAGGTGTTCCAGACAACTTCTGGGCGCTGTGCATTCAGTCATGAATCCAGTGGCCAGCGCGATTTGCCGTTGAAAAATACTTTGAACGACTTCTAGGTGGCGCTATGCCCGGGTTTCCGCGCGCCGCTAGAATGCTGCATGCCGCAGAATTCGCAACAACTCTCAGAACAAGACCTGCCGCAAGAGGGTCATTTCTGGTTGTCAATCACACGCGTTCTGACGACATTGATCGCGCCCGTCTGGGCTTGATCATTCCTAAACGTTTCTTAAAGAAAGCTGTTTCCAGAAACGCTGTTAAACGCGTTCTACGAGATACTTTCAGGTCGAAACAAAGCAGTCTGCCCGCTGGAAATTACGCATTCCGTCTGTACAAGAGCATCAAGCCGTTGTCACTGACTGCACTTAAAGCTCTCGTACATGAAGAATGCGAGATCCTTTATAAAAGACTGAAAAGCTCATGATGGCCTGGTTACTGATCAAGGTCATCAGAGCCTACCAGTTCTTTCTCAGCCCCTGGGTGGGAAGCAACTGTCGCTTTACACCAACCTGTTCACAATACGCCATCGAAGCGCTCAATGAACACGGTGCATTTCGTGGCAGTTGGCTGACCATCCGGAGACTGTCTCGATGCCATCCGTGGAGTCCTGGCGGCCATGATCCGGTGACTAAACGTAAACCGCATGATCATTGATGCCGAATAAGGCTACACTGCCATGTTTTCTTGATTTTTGCTCAGGTAGCTAGCTAAGAATGGATATCCGTCGCAC
>CAZBIN010000193.1:0-5823 GCA_964491995.1 uncultured Orrella sp. | reverse complement strand
CAGGGGGAATGCTCGGAGTGAGATTCAAGCTCCACCATGAAGCACACACCAGCCCTTGCTGCAAATGCCATTTCGAGATCCATGAGCCCCGGATGGTTGTGCGCAATATGAAAGAAACTTTCCCAATCGGGAAATCACTGCCTGGCCAATCTTCTCTCGATTGCCTTGGCAGCCACGACACCATCAGCCATGGCAGTCGGCACGCACGGGTGCATGCGTTGTGTCACTTCACCAATGGCATACAGTCCGGCAACACTGGTCTGGGTAGTCAAGGGATCCACCTCCAGAAACCCTCGCGCATCGCGCTTGACCGGAATCTCGCCCAGAAATTCGGCATTGGCCTGCCAGCCATAGAAAACCAGCACCCGGTCGTAGGTCTGGCCATTGACCGAGCGCTGTTTCGGGTCAAACGCCACCGCACCGAGGCAGACATCCTCTGAAGGAACCTGACGCACAAACTGTTGCTGGGCTCTGACTGTGCGGGCGTAGATGCGAGCGCTGCTCGCGCCGCGCGACTTCACAAACAGGTAGTTCTCGAAAGCGTTGTCACCGCCTCCAAGAATGGCAACTGACAGTCCCGCAAAATCATGATTCATGACGTGCTCACCCGGCCCGATCAATACTCCGTCGTGTGGTTCGGGCCAGGCATCGCTCTGCGAATCCGCGTGGGGATCAAGCCGCGCATTCATGTCGTGGGGTACACGAGCACGCACGCCCGAGGCCACCACCAGATTGGCCGCTCGGTCAATGACACAAGTTGGCGCCGGAGCTGTCTGACCAGGCTTTGGAGCTGCACCCAGCTGGTAACTGACCGTAAAGCAGGTCCCATCGTGTTCGACACGGATAACACTGGCATTGCATCGCAGCTGCACACTGGCGATCTCGACCTGGCGGGTCAGTTGCTGCGCCATGTCCTGGCCGGTCTGACCGGGACTTGTCACGGTCCAGACGTCCAGATAGGAGTTTGAGCGCAGCAGCCCGCCGGGTTCAGCTGCAGATTCGAGCAATAGCGGTTCAAATCCAAGCTGCTTGAGCCAGACTGCACAGCTCGCGCCGGCAGGACCGGCACCGACCACAATCGCATCCCACACTTTGGACATGATGACCCTGTCAAAAACCCTGTTAAGCCGATTGTAGGGGCATGCGATGCACCCAAGGGCAATGCGCAGCCGCGAATAGCCCGATCGCGACTACAATTCCAGGGGATTCCTGCAACTCAAATACCATGTCAACCAGAAAAATCATCTTCTCCAGAATTGCGCTGGATGCCAGCATCGGCATTCTTGAGCACGAGCGCATCGCCACGCAACCCATTCATGTGGATGCCCAGATTGATGTCGACATCGCCCAGCAGGTCAACGACCAGGACATTGGTACGGTGCTGGATTACCGCCAGTTACACGACGCCATTGTGCGTGAGTGCACTCGCGGTCATGTCAATCTGCTCGAGACACTGACGGATAAGGTTGCGCATGCTTTGTTGACGGCGTTTACCGAGATTCGCTGTGTCACTGTCAGGATCACCAAGCCATCCGCATTTGCCGACTCAGCCGGGGTTGCGATTGAAGTGAGTCTGCAACGAGCGGACATCTGATCGGAGTCACGGATGACCCAGATCCAGCCAATCGATTTCGTGGCTCCTCGACGTAAAACCAGCGACAAAATCTCTGCAAACAAGCTGGAAAAGCGCCTGCTGCGAGAAACCGGCAAAGCCATCGCTGACTACAACATGATTGAAGACGGCGATCGGGTCATGGTCTGCATGTCCGGGGGCAAAGACTCCTATGGGATGCTGGATCTGCTGCTCAAGTTACGCGATCGGGCGCCCATCAGATTTGACGTGATTGCGGTCAATCTGGACCAGAAACAACCCGGGTTTCCAGAGGAAGTCCTGCCGGACTACCTGAGGTCTTTGAACGTCCCGTTCCGGATTGAGGAGCAGGATACCTACTCGGTTGTCAAACGCCTGATCCCTGAAGGCAAAACAACCTGCTCTCTTTGTTCGCGCCTTCGTCGCGGCGCGCTCTACCGGGTTGCATCAGAACTCGGTGCCACCAAGATCGCGCTGGGCCATCATCGCGATGACATTCTTGGCACATTCTTCCTGAACCTGTTTTTTGCGGCGCGACTCAAAGCCATGCCACCCAAGCTGGTGTCAGACGATGGCAGACACACGGTCATCCGGCCACTGGCTTACGTGCAGGAGTCTGATCTTGAAACCTACGCACAGGTCAGAGAGTTTCCAATCATCCCTTGCAATCTGTGTGGCTCGCAAGAGAACCTCAAGCGCAAAGAAATCAGCCAGATGCTCAAGCAATGGGAGCGTCAATCCCCGCAAAGGGTCTGGAACACCTTCAAGGCACTGGCAAACGTGGTGCCATCCCATCTGATGGACAACTCGCTGTTTGACTTTGCAGGGTTAAAACCCACAGGGCAAGCCTTCCCGGATGGTGACACGGCGTTTGATGCGCCGGAACTGCCGGTCATCACGGCGTTTGCTGATGAAGATTGAACAGCGGATCCGCGCAATCCCCTGGCAAGTGATTGCTGGCAACTGAGCTCGCTACAATGCAACATCAAGGCTAAGCCACCAGGAGGATCTATAGCGCAGGCTTGTTGGCGTTGATCCTTCCTCATGGTGAGCTCATACCGAACCGCGCCCTGTTCATAATGCAGTGCCTGGACATGGATCTGGTCAATGACCTTGTTTGCTCAAGCTGACCCATCGGCCGAGATCACGAATTTTCTGCATTCTGGCTAACGGCGGGCAATTGCCGGAGCAACTCAGGCAGTCATTCCTGTACCGTCTCCCACACGACATCGAGGTTGATGTCGAAATAGCCGTGGGCCATGCGATTGCGCATATTGCGCCACGGCACACCCGTATGCGTCTGCGTAAACTCAGCGTAGTCAGCCATTACCTTTGTTGCGACCTCGCCTATGACGATCAGGCTCATCCTGAGTTCTGCCAGTCAGTGCGTTTTGGTCGGATCCAGCAAATCAATGAGTTTCGGGTTGCCGAGCTCCCTGACATCCGTTCGCAGGATGTGGGTCTGGCCGGTGCGCTCATCGAGCAGATGAGCTTCATGGACTCTCCACAGTTGTGTGCGAATCTGCTTGATGGAGATGCCGGTTTTGATCTCCAATCTCCAGATACTTGCCCATCATGAGCGCCATGAAACTCACCAGCACGTGAGATCGGATCGCCTGTTCGCTGCGGTGGAAGATAGGCCGGGTCTGCAGATCTAATTTGCTCATCCGAAACGCCCGCTCGATGTGCCAGAGGTCGTGGCAGTGATCCACAATAGATTGATCAGTGTTAAGACGACACACCAAATTTCAAACCGATGCAGGCTCATCACTTCGGTAAGCATATGGCAAAGATATGGCCAAACATATGGTCTTGAAACCATATGTTTTTAAATACATAATTTGACAATGCACTGAACTGTAATCCTTCACGACGACTTTAATGACGAGCTTGGCTCCTTGGCGGAGGACTTGCAAGATGAAGTGCTGGCACACGCCAGCTTGTTGGCGTAGTTTGGTCCAAACCTGGGGCGACCCACTGTCGACACTCTTAAGGCGTCCCGGCATAGCAACATGAAGGAACTGAGGTTTGACTGGAATGGCGAGGTGTGGCGTGTAGCCTTTGCTTTCGACCCCAATCGACAGGCCATCCTTCTGATTGGTGGCGACAAGGGTGGAACAGATCAGAGACGTTTTTACAAACGTTTGATAGCAGTTGCCGATGATCGATACGACGCGCATCTGGCAGCGATGAAAAAGAAGGAGTCACAAGATGGTAAAAAAACTCGATGATGTGATGGCCGCCTTGCCCGAGGAGCGGCGCCAGCGGGTCGAGGCTCGCGCACTGGAGTTGGCAACCCTCAAGGATTTGCGCCAAGCGTCCCAGCAGACACAGAAACAAATGGCTGCAGCATTGGGTGTCGGCCAGGACACCATCTCCCGACTGGAAAAACGCAGCGACATGCTTCTTTCCACGTTGCGTCACTACGTTGAAAGTATGGGCGGTCAATTGAATCTGGTCGCGCAGTTCCCCAACCGCCCACCTGTGATCATCGAACACTTAGGCGTGGAGCCCAGCGTTCGTAAGAAGACAAGCATAGCTAAGCGTCGCCCCCGAGCAACTGCATGAGAGTATTTTTGAGAACAGCTGGCATTGGATGGCACTGACAAGGGCATCAGAGGGTCGTACTCCACTTTTTGAGACGGCTGAACGACAATACGGCCACGTGAAACAACCAGATCAACTGTCTGCTCGACTAAAAAACCAGCCTCACCCAAAACGGAAGTCGGCAAGCGAAGCGCTGCACTGTTACCCCATGTGCGAATGACTGCTTCCATGATCAACCCATTCCAGACTTTTCTATATTGTCTGAATATTGGCGAGAGTGTCCCATGCCCTGACTCGATCAGATTTAGTAACGCTGATTGTCCGCAGGCGGTCCTCTGCGCTACCATCGCAACTACCGGTGCAAAACCACTCACAACCAGCAACACACCACCAAAAAACAGCCAGGGGACTCGACAGGAATGGATGCCAGAAAAGTATTGGTTACAGGAGCCAGTGGCGGAATCGGCCGGGCAATCGCGAAACGACTGACCGAAGACGGGTACCAGATCATCAACGTCGACATCGTTGAGCCCAAGGACCCCGTTCAGGGCGAGATCTGGATCAAGACTGACTTGCTGAACATCGAGCAGGCACGTGCCACGCTTGAGTCCATTGCCAAGTCAGGTGATGTGCTTCGGGTGGTGAACAATGCTGGATTTATCCGTCCCGCCACCCTGGAAAACACCACCGTCGAAGACTTCCGGGCTGTGGTTGGTCTGAACACACAGGCGCCGATTCTGGTCGCCCAGATCATGATGCCGGCAATGCGCCGTGCGCGGTTTGGCCGCATTATCAACATTTCCAGCAGGGCTGCCCTGGGCAAAGAACTGCGCACGGCATACAGCGCCACCAAGGCGGGACTGCTGGGCATGACGCGCACATGGGCGATGGAGTCAGCAGCCGATGGCGTGACGGTCAACGCAATCGGACCAGGACCGATCGCAACCGAACTGTTCCTGTCAGGCAATCCCCCCGATTCTCCCAAAACCAAGCAGATCATGGAGACAATCCCGGTCAAACGCATGGGAGTACCGGATGACATCGCACACGCTGTGGCAAGCCTGATCGATGACAGAGCGGGTTACATCACCGGGCAGGTGCTGTACGTATGCGGTGGCATGACCGTGGGTCTATCGCACACCTCCTGAGTCGAGTCAAAGAGGATTTTGTTTTTGGGAGGGAGGCCTCACTCGCACTCGCCTCCTGCACCTTTCCCCTTCACCTCCCCCGCTCAATGTATGCGCTCCATAAACACGGGGCTAGCCGGTCATTTCGGATCATGGGATTCTCTCGTTGTCTTGCAACAGGAGATCCTGACATGTCAGAGACCGAACAATTCTGGCGAAAGCACCTGGACGCCATCGACGCTTCAGGCTTGACCACCAAGGTCTATGCCGAGCAGAACCAGCTCAAGGCGGCAGACCTTTACCAATGGCGCAATCATTTGCGCCGACAGGCCGAACGCTTGCGCAAACAGCAGTCCGGCTTCATGCGAGTGAATCTTGTCTCTGACCGGTCAGGGCCTGCGCGGCTGCCTGGCGTTGTCTGCACGATCGTCCTTGAGGGTGCACGCATTGAGCTGGCAAGTTTGCCACCTGCCAACTGGCTGCGTGATCTGGGTCTGGTCTTTGCGGGAGATCGGTAATGCATCCGGGATATGCGATTGATCAGGTCTATCTGAGTTG
>CAZBIN010000192.1:3963-5869 GCA_964491995.1 uncultured Orrella sp. | reverse complement strand
CCGCCCTCACCACTCGACAGTCAGAGATACTGACGTTGATACAGCAGTCCCTCTCAGAGACGGGATATCCTCCCACCAGAGCGGAAATTGCCAGGCAGATGGGCTTCAAGTCAACAAATGCATCAGAGGATCACCTTCGGGCTCTTGAAAAAAAAGGGTTCATTGAATTGACGCCAGGTGCGTCAAGAGGGATTCGGTTGACCAAAACACTCAACCGGACACAACCGCCATCTTCCACTATCACGCGATTGAAGGACACTGCCCAGGACGTGCTGGAGAAATTAACCCTTCCGATCATTGGTCGCGTCGCCGCTGGCTCACCAGTTCTTGCTCAAGAAAACATTGATCGTGAGCTTGCTGTTGACACCGGGCTCTTCGACATCAGGCCGGACTATCTCCTGCAGGTGAAAGGAATGAGTATGCGCGACATTGGCATTCTTGACGGTGACCTTCTGGCAGTCAAACGAACGCAAGAAGCGCGAGAAGGTTCTATTGTGGTTGCCCGCATTGACGATGACGTCACCGTTAAGCGACTTTCACGCCAGAATGGCAGGATTGTTCTGCTTGCGGAGAACCCTGACTTTGAGCCAATTCATATCCGCCCCGGTGAAAATCTGACCATCGAAGGTCTGGCGGTTGGTTTAATCAGAACCCAGGCCCTCCACTGAAATTTGGCGCATAAGGCACCGTCCGTGCTTCAGTCATCACGCGAAAAGCGCTCAATCTGGCGACGGTCACGTTTGGTTGGTCGCCCTTTGCTGATTCCCATCGCTGGTTCCGCATAGAGTTTACGTCGCTCTGCTGCCGCTTGTCGGCTCGCTCGACTCTCCAGTGTTTCGTCATAAAGCAATTGGGCCAGTGGTGCGGACCGACGCACATCGCCCAGAAAGCGCACGAACACCTCGAGCTTTTCATGGCCTCGCTGAATCTGCACCCTTTCGCCAACCTTGAGCGCCCTTGCTGGCTTGACTCTGCTGTCGTTGACGTGGACCCTGCCTAACTCAATGGCTTCAATGGCCAGGGAGCGCGATTTAAAAAATCGCGCTGCCCAAAGCCACTTGTCGAGACGAACTGCTTGAACTTCCTCACCCATTGTCGGCGAACAGTGCTTAGTGCTTGATCACTGGGTCGCTAACAGGCTCAGCAGTCTTAGCAACGACAGCTGCCTCTGCCGGCACTTCTGGCAACGGGGCTGGCACGCGCTCGAGAGCCACTTCAAGCACCTTGTCGATCCACTTGACAGGAACGATCTCCAGGTGATTCTTGACGTTATCCGGTATCTCGGCCAGATCCTTGACGTTCTCCTCAGGGATCAGCACAGTCTTGATACCACCGCGCCTTGCAGCGAGAAGTTTTTCTTTGAGACCTCCGATGCCGAGAACCTCACCACGCAAAGTGATTTCACCCGTCATCGCGACATCCGCCCTCACGGGTATGCGCGTCAACGCCGAAACAATGGCCGTGGTGATGGCAGCCCCGGCTGACGGACCATCCTTGGGTGTTGCACCTTCCGGAACGTGGACGTGCATATCTCGCTTCTCAAACACAGTATCAGCAATACCCAAGCGATTTGCCCTTGCTCTGACAACACTTCTGGCCGCCTCGACAGACTCCTTCATCACATCACCAAGCGAGCCTGTACGCAGAATGCCACCTTTGCCCGGCATGTCAGCCACTTCAATCGTCAACAGATCGCCACCGACCTCAGTCCAGGCCAGCCCTGTCACCTGCCCGATCTGGTTTTCCTTTTCTGCCATTCCGTAGCTATAGCGGCGAACACCAAGATAGTCGCCCAGATTCTCACCTGAAACAACAATCATCTTGTTCGTTGTCTGGGACTTCGCGGCCTTGCGCATCTGGGATGCCGAAGCATCCGGCAAAGATGAAACCAGTTGCTTGACGACCT
>CAZBIN010000192.1:0-3953 GCA_964491995.1 uncultured Orrella sp. | reverse complement strand
AGCGCACACCAGCCTCACGCGTGTAGTAGCGAACCATATCACGCAGTGCATCATCTTTCACCTGCAGCTCACCCTCTTTCAACCCATTGTTTTTCATGAGCTTGGGCAGCAGGTGATCCTTGGCAATATGGATCTTCTCATCTTCCGTGTAACCGGACAGACGAATCACTTCCATACGATCAAGCAATGCAGGTGGGATGTTCAGCGTGTTGCTGGTTGCAACAAACATCACGTCCGACAAATCAAAATCCACTTCAACGTAGTGATCCTGGAAAGTATGGTTTTGCTCAGGATCAAGCACCTCCAGCAAAGCCGAGGCCGGATCACCCCGAAAGTCCATGCCCAGCTTGTCGATTTCATCAAGTAGGAACAATGGGTTTCTGACGCCGACCTTGGTCATGTTCTGCAGAATTTTGCCCGGCATGGAGCCAATGTAAGTCCTGCGATGCCCGCGAATTTCCGCTTCGTCACGGACACCGCCCAGCGCCATCCGTATGAAATTACGGTTCGTCGCCTTGGCAATACTTTGCCCCAATGACGTCTTACCCACACCGGGAGGACCTACCAGACAGAGAATAGGTGCCTTGACCTTGTCAACCCGCTGCTGCACGGCAAGGTACTCGACGATGCGCTCCTTGACCTTCTCCAGCCCATAGTGATCGTTATCAAGAACTTCTTCAGCACGACGGATTGAATGGCTGATCTTGCTTTTCTTACGCCACGGCAGGCCAATCACAGTATCGATGTAGTTACGAACCACCGTTGCTTCAGCGGACATCGGCGACATGAGTTTAAGTTTTTTTAGCTCACTATCGACTTTCTTGCGAGCTTCCTTGGTCAGCCCAACGGACTCGATGCGGCGCTCAAGCTCTTCGATATCAGCACCCTCTTCGCCCTCACCAAGTTCTTTTTGAATGGCTTTGACCTGCTCGTTTAGATAATAATCGCGCTGACTCTTTTCCATCTGCTTTTTGACGCGACCACGAATTCGCTTCTCGACCTGGAGAATATCGATTTCCGCTTCAAGCTGAGCCAGCAGAGCTTCGAGCCGTTCCGAGGTATTGGCAATCTCGAGCATCTTTTGCTTTTGCTCGAGTTTGAGTGGCAGATGTGCAGCAATGGTATCGGCAAGACGGCCAGGGTTATCAATCCCTGACAGTGACGTCAGGATCTCCGGCGGGATCTTTTTGTTAAGCTTGACGTAGGTTTCAAACTGACCCACGATGGCGCGACGCAAGGCCTCAACCTCTGAGTTACGCGCATCATCCGGCAGCAGCGGCAGAACATCCGCACTAAAGTGCTCCTCACTATCCTCGATGGACAGAATACGGGCACGCTGCGACCCCTCGACGAGTACCTTGACAGTGCCGTCTGGCAGCTTGAGCATTTGCAAAATGGTCGCCAGGCTCCCGATTTCGTATACATCATCTGGCGTAGGATCATCTTTTGTGGCGGACTTTTGCGCCGCGAGCATAATGCTCTTGTCACCTTCCATGGCCGCCTCTAGAGCACGAATGGAGCGCGGGCGTCCCACAAACAATGGAATGACCATGTGCGGGAAGACCACGACATCACGCAGTGGCAACAGAGGCAATGAAATGCGCTCGGCGGGGAGAATAGGTTGACCTGACATTTTCTTGTCCTCTTTAAATCTGTCCCACCGATCAAGTCGGCGGGACTTTCGCTAACGTTGTTAGTGATATTGGGACAGTAGCCGAAAAATCAAGCTCAGGCGGCAGCGTTTCTTGCCTTAGGGCGATTTGACGCTTTGTCACTGACAGTCGTCGCATCCTCTTCCTGATAAACCAGCAATGGCTCGGCCTGACCTTCGATGGCGTTTTCATCCAACACCACTCGGCTGACATTACCACGCGAAGGAATCTCAAACATCGTATCGAGCAACACGGATTCCAGAATGGAACGCAGACCTCGAGCACCCGTCTTTCTGAGGATAGCCTTGCGTGCAATGGCATGCAGAGCCTGAGGGCGGATCTCAAGTTCCACCCCTTCCATCTCAAACAGTTTTTGAAACTGTCTGACGAGAGAATTTTTTGGTTCTGTAAGAACTTTGACCAAGGTGTCTTCAGTCAGTTCCTGCAGCGTGGCAATAACCGGCAAACGACCCACCAGCTCAGGAATGAGTCCGAACTTGATCAGATCCTCCGGCTCGACTGCCGAGAATGCAGCACCAGCCCTCTTCTCACTCTTGGCTGCCACTGAAGCCCCAAAACCGATCCCGGAACGTTCGGTGCGATCAAGGATGACCTTTTCCAGACCATCGAACGCCCCGCCAACAATAAAAAGAATGTTGGTCGTATCGACCTGCACAAAATCCTGATTAGGATGCTTGCGGCCCCCCTGTGGAGGAACCGATGCAACCGTGCCTTCAATCAGTTTGAGCAAAGCTTGCTGAACGCCCTCGCCCGAGACGTCGCGAGTGATCGACGGGTTATCCGCCTTGCGCGAAATCTTATCGATTTCATCGATGTAGACGATCGCGCGCTTTGCTTTCTCGACATCGTAATTGCAATTCTGGAGCAGCTTCTGAATGATGTTTTCAACATCCTCCCCGACATAACCTGCTTCAGTCAAGGTAGTTGCATCAGCCATCACGAAAGGTACATCGAGTTGTCTGGCCAAAGTCTGCGCCAGCAACGTCTTGCCGGAACCGGTTGGTCCAATCAACAAAATATTGCTTTTGCTCAGTTCAACCTCGTCACCCTTGCCACCCACACCGTGGCGTAGCCGCTTGTAGTGGTTGTAAACGGCGACCGCCAAAACACGCTTAGGCGCATCTTGACCAATAACGTATTGATCCAGAAATGATTTGATCTCGACGGGTGTGGGCAAGTCCGTGCGAACTGACTCTTTTGAACTTGCCGCAATCTCTTCAAGAATGATGTCCTTGCACAGATCCACACATTCATCACAGATATAGACGGACGGCCCAGCAATCAATTTACGCACTTCAGTCTGCGATTTGTTGCAAAATGAACAATGCAAAACCTTGCTGGACGGAGTGGATTTCTTCTCTGACATCTTTTTTGTTACTCAGTAATCAGTTCAGACGACATCGGCGCGGCTGGTGAGCATCTTGTCGATGATGCCGTACTCCACCGCCGCTTCTGCAGACATAAAATTGTCACGCTCAGTATCAACCTCGATACGAGCGATTGGCTGACCTGTCTTTTCGGCAAGAATCCTGTTTAAACGCTCGCGAAGATCAAGAATCTCACGCGCCTGGATCTGAATATCCGTTGCCTGCCCTTGCGCTCCACCCGAAGGCTGATGAATCATGATGCGCGAATTTGGCAACGCGAACCGCTTGCCTTTTGCACCAGCCGCAAGCAGAAAGGCCCCCATGCTGGCGGCCAGGCCAGTACAAAGCGTCGACACATCCGGCTTGATGAACTGCATTGTGTCAAACATCGCCATACCGGCATAAACGGAGCCGCCTGGCGAATTGATGTAGAGAGCAATATCCTTGTCAGGATTCTCAGACTCCAAAAACAGCAACTGCGCCACTACGAGATTGGCAGACTGATCATGCACAGGACCCACCAGGAACACGACACGCTCTTTGAGCAGGCGTGAATAAATATCAAACGAACGCTCTCCACGTCCCGTTTGCTCGATCACCATGGGTATATAACCCAAGGCAGTCGGCGTCACTGACGAAGAACCGTTCATGCTGGCATAAAAATCGGTAAACCGATTCATCTGGTTATACGTGCTCATGTTCCTGATTGACTCCAGTAACTGCTGACCTTTCAGTCGTTCTCGGCCGCACCAGGCGCCGTACCCATGATTTCGTCGAAAGAAATCGGGTCTTCGCTCACTTTTGCTGCTGCCATCACATGCTCGACCACATTGTCCTCCATCACAATCGCTTCGATCTCTGCGCGACGCTGACGATCTGACAAGTAGTAACTGACGACTTGCGCTGGCTGCTC
>CAZBIN010000191.1:0-5907 GCA_964491995.1 uncultured Orrella sp. | reverse complement strand
TTATAGGCGATACCACCACCGGAGCCACCCAGAGTGAAACTCGGCCGAATCACTGCCGGAAAACCGCCGGTCCCGGTCTCCTGGGCAATGCGACGCTGGACTTCCCACGCTTCTTCAAGCGTGTGGGCAACCCCGGACTTGGCAGACTCCAGACCAATCGCCGACATCGCCGTCTTGAACTTCTGACGGTCCTCTGCCTTCTCAATGGCATGTGCGTTCGCACCAATCAGCTCAACACCGTGTCTGGCCAGCACGCCGTGCTTGTCAAGGTCGAGCGCGCAGTTCAGCGCTGTCTGACCTCCCATCGTTGGCAACAGGGCGTCGGGTTTTTCCTGTTCGATGATTTTCTCGACAGCCTGCCAGGTGATGGGCTCGATATAAGTCACATCGGCCGTCTCCGGGTCGGTCATGATCGTGGCAGGATTGCTGTTGACCAGAATCGTCCGGTATCCCTCGGCTTTGAGCGCCTTGCAGGCCTGGGCACCAGAATAGTCGAACTCGCAAGCCTGTCCGATGATGATGGGACCTGCGCCGATGATGAGAATGCTTTGAATATCTGTACGTTTAGGCATGATGTCTTTTTATTTGGTCTGGCTGGCCATCAGGCCCATGAACTGGTCAAACAGCACGCGAATATCGTGCGGTCCCGGGCTGGCCTCAGGATGGCCCTGAAAGCAGAATGCAGGGCGATCCGTCAATTCGAAGCCCTGCAGCGTGCCGTCAAACAGCGAAACGTGCGTCACCCTTGCGTTGGCAGGCAGACTCTTTGCATCAACAGCAAACCCATGGTTCTGTGCGGTGATGAAGACCCTTCCGCTTGCGATGTCCTGAACCGGGTGGTTCGAGCCATGATGGCCGGTTTTCATTTTGACTGTCTTGGCGCCAACGGCCAGACCCATGATCTGATGCCCGAGACAAATCCCGAATACGGGAATCTTGCGCTCGAGAAACGTCCTGGTGGCCGAGATAGCGTAATCACACGGGTCTGGATCCCCGGGCCCGTTGGACAGAAACAAGCCATCCGGATTGAGCGACAGTGCCTGCTCGGCTGTCGTCTGCGCAGGCACTACGGTAATGCGGCAGCCGCGCTCGGCAAGCAGACGCAAAATGTTGTACTTCACACCAAAATCGTAGGCAACAACGTGTGGCCCTGCAGCAGACCCTTCGCCGTACCCTGATCCCAGCTTCCAGACTGCCTGCTTCCAGTCAGCTGTAGAATCCGTCGAGACGACTTTGGCCAGATCCTGCCCGGACATGCCAGGAAACTGGCGGGCCAGTTCGAGGGCGCGTTCAGCATCCTTGCCCACCAGTATGCACCCGCCCTGCGCACCCTTTTCTCTCAGAATCCGGGTGAGCTGACGCGTATCAACGCCCGAGATGGCAACAATACCCTGAGACTTCAGGTATTCTGGCAACGACTGGGTCGCCCTGAAGTTGGACACTCGCATGGAGCAATCACGGATCACCAGGCCCGCAGCATGAATGCGCGAAGCCTCTATGTCTTCCGGATTGATCCCCGTGTTGCCAATGTGCGGATAGGTCAATGTCACGATCTGTCCGCTATAGCTCGGATCAGTCAGGATTTCCTGATAGCCCGTCATGGCAGTGTTGAAGACGACCTCGGCTACGGTGTGGCCATCCGCGCCGATTGATCGGCCCTCAAAGATGGTACCGTCTGCCAAGGCTAGAATTGCGGGAGACTGCCGGTCGGCATCTCCGGGAAATATGGATGGCAGCACGCTCATGACCCCGGTATCAATTTCAATATTCAAACCTTGTAAGTATAACCGCCGATGAACAACCTGCTCGAAACTCTGAAGCGCCACACGACAGTCGTGGCCGACACGGGTGATTTTGAAGGCATGAAACGCTTTCGCCCGACCGACGCAACCACCAACCCGTCCCTGATTCTAAAGGCAGTCAAGCTGCCAGCCTACCAGACGCTGCTCGCCGACTGCGTCAAGCAGCGAGCAGGCCTGAGTACTGCGGACCTCACGGACAGGCTGCTCGTCTCGTTTGGTCTGGAGATTCTGAAAATCGTGCCTGGCCGGGTTTCCACGGAAGTCGACGCGCGACTGTCTTTTGATACGCAGGCAACGGTCGCGCGTGCCCGCCGCCTCATCCGGCTTTACGAGGAAAACGGTATTGGACGCGAGCGAGTACTCATCAAGATCGCATCAACCTGGGAAGGCATTGAAGCCGCGCGCACGTTGCAAGCCGAAGGTATCTGCTGCAATTTAACGTTGCTGTTCTCGCTGGTGCAGGCTGTCGCAGCGGCAGATGCCAATGCCACCCTGATTTCACCCTTCGTGGGGCGAATCTATGACTGGTACAAAAAGTCTGCCGCCAGCAGCTGGGATGAACAGGCCATGTCCGGCGACAAGGATCCAGGTGTTGAATCCGTCTCTCGCATTTACGCTTACTTCAAGTCCCATGGCATTAAAACCGAGATCATGGGAGCCAGTTTCAGGAATGCCGGCCAGATCCTGGCGCTGGCAGGTTGCGACCTTCTGACGATCAGTCCTGAGTTGCTGGCTCAGCTCGAACAGTCCGAAGGGGCGCTCACGCCGCGTCTGACCCCGCTTTATGCAGAGCAGAACCGCCCACCGGTCATTGAACTTGACCAGGCTCGCTTCCGTTTCCTGCTCAATGAAGACCCGATGGCGACAGAGAAGTTGTCCGAAGGAATTCGCGTTTTTGTAAAAGACTCGATCGAACTCGACCGATTGCTGCAGGCCTGACGGATCCGTCCATCTCCCGGGGTGGCCCGGTCCAAGCCACCCCATCTGCGATCGTCACAACTGAAATCTCATGCTCGAGACCTCAGAATCCCATGTGGGAGCCGCCGTTAATCGACAGGTGCTGACCCGTAATGAAATCGGCCGCGTCCGACAGCAGAAATGCCACCGACTGCACAGCCTGCTCGGGTGACATGAATTCCCCCATGGGCACTGCACTCAGATATTTGTGGCGGAATTTTTCACCGCGAATGACCTCTGTCATCTGGGTTTCGACGACCCCGAAACACACACTGTTGATGCGGATCCCATAGCGTCCCCACTCACGTGCCGCTGTCATGGTCATGCCCAGAACACCCGACTTTGCGGCGGCATAGTTGATCTGACCCATCGAGCCACGGCGACCTGCATCCGATGCAATATTAACGATTGCACCCGGGCGACTCTGGCCTGCTTTGGAGCCAGCAATCATTTGCGCACCCACTGCCTGCAGGCAGTTGAAAACGCCTGTCAGATTGACATCAATGACTTCTTGCCATTGCTGGGCTGTCATTTTTTCTATCATGGCGGTACGGGTGATTCCAGCGTTGTTCATGAGACCCTGAATGCCACCAAACCGCTGTACAGACTGCGTAACCGTTTGTTCGACGAAATCCCGATCGGTCACACTTCCCTGCGCAATCAAAGCATCCGGGAATCGTTGCCTGATTTCAGCCACACCCTTGTCGCTGATTTCAACCAGCGTCAAATGGGCACCCAGTTCCTTGAGCAACCCCGCCGCTGCCAGACCGATTCCCTGCCCTGCCCCTGTGACCATGACATTTCTGCCGGTCAGATCAATCAATGTTCTCATTGTTTGCGTCTCCTTGTTGATTCACCAAGAGTAGGAGCCATACTCACCGGCGTCAACGCTGCGCAGCGGGATTTATACAGTCCGACGCAAACCTGTGAAGCAGTTGTTGCCAAAACCGCATCGAACGCAACCGGTATGGTTGATCACCAGTAGCCCAGCACTTTCCACCACACCCCACCAATCAACACCCAGACAAGCAAGTTGACCACGCTCATCACAAAGCCTGCCTTCCACCATTCACCCAGGGTGGTGTATCCCGAGCCGAAGATGATCGGAGCGGTACCTGTGCCGTAGTGGGTCAGTGACATCATCAGAGACGACGAGAATGCGAGAGTCAGACCGAGCAACATCGGAGGTGCACCCAGTGCGATTCCTGCTGCAAAAAATGCAGCAAACATGGCTGTGATGTGCGCCGTTGTACTGGCAAAAAAGTAATGAGAGTAAACATAGATCAGGACAAGAATCAGCATGCCCGGAACCCAGCCAATGCCAAGGCTGTCGATCCCGCCTCCAACCGCCAGAGCAAGCCAGGAGACCAGTCCAAGCTTGCCCAGAAAACTCGCCATCATGACCAAGGCCGAGAACCAGACCACCGTATCCCACGCACCTTTGTTTTTCAGAATCTCATCCCACTGCAGAACCCCCGTGAGTAACAGGATCGACAGGCCGATGAAGGCCGCCGTCGTCGGATTAATGGCAAATCCGTTTCCAAAAATCATCGCCGGCACGCCCGCCCACATGAACAGCAGCAGTCCAAACACCCCCAACGTGATTTTCTCGGGTAAAGACAAAGGGCCGAGTCGCTCGAGCTGCTCACGCGCGAAATTCGGTGCGTCAGGGGTTCTCTTGATCTCCGGCGCGTAAATGACGTAAATCACCAGTGGCATCAGCAGCAAGGAGATGATCGCCGGAACGAACGCTGCAACCGCCCACATTCCCCAGGTCATCTGGAAACCCGGATTGGTTCCCTGATAGATCAGGCTCACGATCAGCGGGTTCGGTGCCGTTGCGGTAATGAACATCGCCGAAGTGATGGGGTTGGTGTTGTAGTTCACCAGCGCCAGGTAGCGCCCGATTTTTTCGGTGGAACCCGGTTCAGGCTTCGAGCCGAAACTGTCGGCGACCGATTTCATGATGGGGTGAATGATGCCGCCGCCGCGGGCTGTATTGCTGGGTGTGACTGGCGCCAGAATGGTTTCGGTAAACGCCAGTGCGTAGGCAATGCCCAGGGTTCGTTTTCCGAACAGGGCAATCAGCATGTAACCGATACGGGCACCCAGCCCGGTTTTGGTCAGGCTGATGGAAATCATGATCGAGATTCCGATCAGCCAGATCAGGCTGTTAGAGAACCCGCTGAGTGCATCGGCCAGCGCTGCGCCTGGCTTGCCCGGGTTGGTGACGCCGGTAATGGCAACCAGTGCAATCGCAATGATTGACACCGCCCCGATGGGCAGCGCTTTACCAATGATGGCGGTAATTGTGCCCACAAACAGGGCAAGGTGGTGCCATGCATTTGGGCTGACCCCTTCGGGAGGGGGGATTAAAAACCAGAGCGTTAGTGTTATGGCGACTGAAACCAGCGCCGGGATGGGCTTGACGGGTTCGAGCGTGATGGACATGGGAATGGCCTTTTCAAGAGGGCGTCGTTTATTTCCCGTGATCCTAACTGATCTGGTGGATATGAACCTTGATGGATGTCATTGTTGATGCAAGTTCAAGGCCATAGAGCCCGCGTCTAGCGCTTTCGCCTGGACGACAGCTTGTCCCCGAACCAGAAGGCCCGGGGACAGTTTGCCTTACCGCAGGTCGAAACGATCAGCGTTCATCACCTTGGTCCAGGCGGCGATGAAGTCATTCACGAATTTCTCGCGGTTGTCGTCTTGGGCATAGATCTCGGCGTAAGCCCGCAAAATCGAGTTTGATCCGAACACCAGGTCGACACGGGTGGCTGTCCACTTCGTTGCGCCGCTGGCCCGGTCGACGATATCGTAGCTGTTGCGCCCGGTGGGCTTCCAGCTGTACGACATGTCGGTCAGGTTGACGAAGAAGTCGTTGGTCAGGGCACCGACGCGGTCGGTAAATACACCATGGCTGGTGCCGCCATGGTTGGTGCCCAAAACGCGCATGCCCCCGATAAGCACCGTCATTTCGGCTGCAGTCAGCCCCATCAGTTGGGCACGATCAAGCAACAGCTCTTCGGGCTTGACCACAAAGTGCTTTTGTTGCCAGTTGCGGAAGCCATCGGCAACGGGTTCGAGCACGTCGAAAGACTCGACATCGGTTTGTGCTTGTGTAGCATCGCCACGACCCGGCGCG
>CAZBIN010000190.1:0-5950 GCA_964491995.1 uncultured Orrella sp. | reverse complement strand
TGATACGAGAGAGCTTTCTTACTCACTGCCGGAGTATGGCGTTCGCATGCCGTTCAAGCCGACAGACTTTACTCAGGTTAACCATCAGATCAATCAGGTGCTGGTGTCTCGCGCAATCGCACTGCTGGCGCCCAAGGCGCAGGATCGGGTATTAGACCTGTTTTGTGGTCTGGGTAACTTTACTTTGCCGTTGGCCCGGTGCTGTCGCGAGGTGACAGGTATTGAAGGCGCTCAAACGCTGGTCGAGCGTGCGATGCAGAACGCTGAGAGCAACGGTGTCGATAACGCAAGTTTCGAGGTGCGCAATCTGTTTGAAATGACCCTTGATGACCTGGTTGCGCTCGGGCGTTTTGACCGGATACTGATTGATCCGCCGCGAGAAGGAGCGATGGCTGTTTGCGAGGCTCTTGCAGCACTGAAGCCCGAAGATCGTCCAGAAAGAATTGTTTATGTGTCCTGCAATCCAGCCACCTTGGCTCGTGACGCAGCACTGCTCCATCACAAAGGGGGGTATAGCCTGCTTGGTGCCGGTGTGGTGAATATGTTCCCCCACACCGGGCACGTTGAATCCATTGCTATCTTTGAGTGATGGATGGATTCGTGGCGCGCTGTAAAGCGTCCTTTGCGGCATTTGCGACCTGCTCAGGGGCAGTGCCGCCCAAGTGATTGCGCGCATTGACTGAACCTTCCAGCGTGAGCACCTGATAGACATCGTCCTCGATCAAGGCATTGAATCCCTTCAAATCCTCAATCGACAAGTCTGAGATGTCACATCCACGCTTCTCGCAGGTCAGGACGGCATGCGCGACCACCTCGTGGGCGTCTCGAAATGGTAATCCTTTCTTGACAAGATAGTCGGCCAGATCGGTGGCGGTTGCGAAGCCTTGTCTGGCAGCCTCGCGCATGGATTTTGAGTGAACAGTCACGCCATTCATCATGTCGACAAAAATCGTCAGGGTGTCACGCACTGTGTCTGCAGTGTCAAACAGACCTTCCTTATCTTCCTGGTTGTCTTTGTTGTACGCCAGGGGTTGTGCTTTCATCAGCATCAGCAAACCGACCAGATGGCCCGTGACACGACCGGATTTTCCTCTGGCAAGTTCCGGGACATCCGGATTTTTCTTCTGTGGCATGATCGAACTGCCGGTACAAAACCGGTCAGCCAGCGTGATGAATCCGACTTTTGGGCTCATCCACAACACCAACTCTTCCGAGAGACGTGAAATGTGCGTCATGATCAGCGCGCTTGCTGCACAAAACTCGATTGCAAAGTCTCGGTCCGAGACTGCGTCAAGGGAGTTACGGCAAATTCCCTCAAATCCAAGTGTTTTTGCGACACGTTCGCGATCAATCGGAAAGCTTGTACCCGCAAGCGCAGCAGCCCCAAGCGGCAGGCGATTCACGCGCTTGCGACAGTCCAGCATGCGTTCGGTATCTCGCTCGAACATCTCCGCGTATGCCAGAAGATGGTGTCCAAACGTGACGGGTTGTGCCACCTGAAGATGAGTAAAGCCTGGCATGATGGTCTGAGCGTGTTCAGCAGCCTGTTGTGCAAGAACTGCGCGCAGCGCGCGCAACTGCATGACGATGAGGTCAATCTGTTCGCGTAGCCAGAGCCGGATATCAGTTGCCACCTGGTCATTTCGCGAGCGACCCGTATGCAGGCGCTTGCCGGCATCGCCGACAAGCTCGACCAGGCGTTTTTCGATATTCAGATGCACGTCTTCGAGATCCAGTGACCACTGGAACTGACTCGCCTCGATTTCTTGACGGATCTGCGCCAGGCCAGACTCGATTGCCTGCAGGTCTGCCTGGGCAAGAATCCCGCAGTGGGTGAGCATTTCAGCATGGGCCAGCGAACCCTGGATGTCCTGAAAGGCCATGCGCTGGTCGAAATCAACGGACGCGGTGTAGCGCTTGACAAGATCGGATACGGGCTCGGTAAACCTTGCGGACCATGCCTGAGCCTTGTTGGCAAACTGATCCTGATGAGTGTCTTTGGATGTGTTCATGGAAGTGATTATAGTGTCCGCAGCCGTGCGATAATCGGCTAGACATATCAACCAACTGGCAGAAACATCCTTATGACAGCGGCAAAGGTCGCGCTGGCGCAGATCAATACTGTCGTCGGCGATTTTCTGGGTAACGCCCAGCTTGTTCAAACGCAGGCCAGGCTGGCTGCAAGTGCGGGCGCGGATGTACTGCTCACGCCCGAGATGGCACTCACGGGTTACCCGCCAGAAGATTTGTTGCTCAGGGCATCTTTCGTGGATGCGCAACGTCAGGTGCTGGAGCACCTCTGTGAGCAACTCTCTGATCTGAAAGGGCTCGCGGTTGTGGTTGGCCATGTCCATGCTGACAACGGAAAACTGTACAACGCGGCCAGTGTGTTGCTCGAAGGCAAAGTGATTGGGCGTTACTTCAAGCAAGGCCTGCCAAACTATGGTGTGTTTGACGAGGTGCGCTATTTTGAGCCAGGAACCGATCCCTTGGTGTTTAGCCATGCAGGCATCCGGTTCGGGGTCAATATCTGTGAGGATGCCTGGATCAAGGCTCCACCCGTTGCCGCAAAGAACGCCGGGGCGCAGTGCCTGCTGGTTCTTAACGCATCGCCATTCCACATGGGCAAGCTGACGCAGCGTATCGACATGGTCCGCCGCTGCGTGGATCGTATCGGCATCAGCGTGGTGTATGCCAACCTGTGTGGAGCCCAGGACGAACTTATTTTTGATGGTCTTTCATTTGCGATGGACCGGATGGGTCACTGCGTTGGCCACATGCCCGCGTTTGATGCCGCACAGGCGATTGTTCAAGTCAGCACCGGCGGTGCGATTGAACACGTGCAAGGACCTTGGCAGCCTTTGCTCAGCGAAGAAGACGAAAATGGTCAGACCTACCTGGCACAAGTCTGGCAGGCCTTGGCTGTTGGGGTACGTGACTATGTCCACAAAAATGGTTTCAAGGATGTGCTGATCGGACTGTCAGGTGGCATCGATTCTGCACTGGTGATGGCCGTGGCTGTGGATGCACTGGGCGCGGATCGTGTCATGGCTGTCATGATGCCTTCTGCATACACCGCCGACATTTCGCTTCACGATGCTCAGCAAATGGCACAAGGTGTCGGTGTACGTTATGAGCAAATTCCGATTGGTTCGATCACGGGGGCATTCGAAGCGGCATTGCAACCTCTTTTTTCTACCCTTGCAGCGGACACAACAGAAGAAAACATTCAGGCACGGGCCCGTGGCACGTTGCTCATGGCGATTTCCAACAAGTTGGGGTCTCTGGTTCTTACGACCGGTAACAAATCGGAGCTTGCAACCGGATACTGCACCCTTTATGGTGACATGGCGGGTGCTTATGCGGTGATCAAAGATGTTCCCAAAACACTGGTTTACCGCCTGGCGCGCTGGCGCAACGGTGTTTCCCCGATCATTCCTGAGAGAATCATCACGCGTGCACCGTCGGCCGAATTGCGCGCCGATCAGACCGATCAGGATTCTCTGCCACCCTACGAGATCGTTGATGCAATCATTGAGGGCTATGTTGATCACAACCTTCCGGTCAGTGTTCTGGCCCGATCGGGTATTGACCAAAACGCACTGGAACTGGTCGTGCGTCTGATCCGTATCAACGAATACAAGCGCCATCAGTCAGCGCCTGGGCCCAAAATCACGGTCCGAGCATTTGGCCGCGATTGGCGCTATCCTTTGTCCAACAGGTTTCGTGAGTCGGTCGTGCAACAGTTCCAACCGATACATCATGAAGCAACAGCAAATACGAGCCAGGAGCCATCGTGAAACTAGTGACTGCCATTATCAAACCGTTCAAGCTTGACGAGGTTCGGGAGAGCTTGTCCGAAGTCGGTGTCAACGGACTGACGGTCACCGAGACCAAGGGTTTCGGTCGACAGAAGGGCCACACAGAACTTTATCGAGGCGCTGAGTATGTTGTTGATTTTCTGCCCAAGATCAAAGTTGAGGTCGCTGTCAGTGATGCACAGGTTGAGGCTGTGATTGAAGCCATCGTCAAGGCTGCCAGAACCGGGAAAATTGGCGATGGAAAAATCTTTGTGACACCACTGGAAAACTCGATCCGGATTCGCACCGGTGAGTCGGGTGACATTGCGTTATAAGACCCCACCGTGTCAGATAGCCCTGTACGACGGGCTGCACATCCTCTGATGCTGTGCGGCCCGTTTTTCATTCAAGGAGTCGTTTAAGCAATGAAGTCATTTAACTGGACCAATCCCTACCCGAGCGCGCGTATTCCGGTTCTCGCCCGCAATATTGTTTCGACGTCACACCCGCTGGCCGCCCAAGCCGGGTTGCGCATGCTTCTCAAAGGTGGGTCTGCAGTTGATGCAGCGATTGCGGCAGCAGCCACAATCACCCTGGTCGAGCCAGTTTCCTGTGGTCTGGGTGGCGATGCATTTGCCATCGTATGGCATGAGGGGAAAGCTCATGGTCTTAACGCATCGGGTCATGCGCCCATGGCTTGGAATCCTGAGTATTTTGCGCAAAAATACGGCCGCGATGCCAACGGTTTTGCGAAGGCACCCAAGCGTGGTGTGGATGCCGTGACCGTCCCGGGCGTTGTCGCAGGCTGGGCAGCACTGCATGAGAAGTTCGGGAAGCTCGACTTTGCGGAGTTGATGCAACCTGCCATCGAGATTGCAAGGCGTGGCCATGCGGTCGCGCCGGTCGTGGCGCACAAATGGGCCGCTGCGGTTCCGGAAATCAAGGATCAGCCTGGTTTTGCCCAGACCTTCTTGCCGCAAGGGCGTTCCCCACGTGTGGGTGAGCGCTTTTCAGTTCCTGGCGCTGCGCGCACGCTCGAGACCATCGGGCGTACCCGTGGTCGCTCGATGTATGAGGGCGAACTGGCCAAGACTGTTGTTGAGTACCTGCGAGCCAATGGCGGGGTACATACACTCGAGGATTTTGCAGCGTACAAGGCCCAGTGGGTCGAGCCTTTGCAGATGAACTATCGCGGATTCACCTTGCACGAGATTCCTCCCAATGGCCAAGGTATTGCAGCGTTGATGGCGGTGGGTATTCTGGAGAACTTTGATTTGCGCGCGCTCGGTTTGGATACTGTTGCGGTGCAGCATCTGCAGATCGAGGCCATGAAACTGGCGTTTGCTGATATTTACCGGTACGTTTCTGATCCAAGAACCATGACAGTCACGCCCGAGCAAATGCTGGATCCTGCTTATCTGGCCAGTCGTGCCAAGTTGATCGACCCCACTCGTGCTCAAAACTTCGGGCCTGGTGTACCTGATGCCGGTGGCACGATTTACCTGTCGGCAGCCGATGAAAGCGGCATGATGATTTCATTCATCCAGTCTAACTACATGGGGTTTGGATCCGGCGTGGTCGTTCCTGACACGGGCATCAGCTTGCAGAATCGCGGCGTGGGCTTCTCGATGAACCCGGCTTCGCCCAATGTCGTCGCAGGCCATAAACGACCCTTTCACACCATCATTCCGGGATTTCTGAGCCGCGACGGCAAGCCGGTGATGAGTTTCGGGGTGATGGGGGGAGATATTCAGCCGCAGGGGCATTTGCAGACACTGGTGCGAATGATCGATTTTGATCAGCAGCCTCAGGCTGCTTGTTGTGCGCCACGCTGGAAGGTCAACAGGGACTTCACACTTGATGTGGAGGGCTCCATGAAGCCCGAAGTCGTCAAGGGACTGCAGGCGCTTGGTCATCAGCTCAAGTCGATCGAAGACCCCTACATGGACTTCGGATCTGGGCAGTTCATCTGGAGACTCTCAGATGATCTGGAAGATGGTTACGTCGCAGCCAGCGACAGTCGGCGCGATGGTCAGGCGGTTGGGTTCTGATATCCCATTGTCAGACTGGTTGATGAATTTCACTCACTAAACGGCAGCTTCTGGCCTGAGGCTGCCGTTCAACTATTGCACAGGTCGATCTATTGCAGG
>CAZBIN010000189.1:0-5986 GCA_964491995.1 uncultured Orrella sp. | reverse complement strand
GGACTCGCAACAACAATGCGTTCGCCGGATGCCAGTTTGCGCATTACGTATGAAGAGTCATCCAGCGGCGCCAGTCGCAAGTCCACATCAAAGTTTTGCTCGACCAGATCGACAGGATCTTCTGAAAGGTGCAAGTCAATTGTCAGTTCCGGATAAGTGCATGAGAAGCTGTGAAGCAACGGCGCAACCAGCCGAAGCCCTAGTAAGGTGCGCGAGTGAACACGCAAGACTCCTTCTGGTGCTTGCTTGACATGTTTTGCCATGCTCTCGGCTTGCGCAACATCTTCCAGCACGCTGGACATCCGGACGTAGTAGATCTGACCGGACTCAGTCGCCTTCAGTTGCCGGTTAGTTCTGTCGATCAGCCGGACCCCCAGTTCTTCTTCAAGCGAGGTGATTCGACGCGAGACCGTGGCTGGCGACAAGCCCAGCGAACGTGCAGCCGCTGACAGACTTCCAAGCTGTAAAGTCATGACAAAAATTCGAACGGTATCAAGAGCTTTCATGAATCACCCTGAAACTTGACCTGCATCAGGATAGTCGAGGACATCACTGATTTGATTGCAGATTTTGCAAAGTAGATGTACGCATTCTGGACGTATCGTCGAGGTAGGAGTGTCTCTAGAATCGGCAGATCACACAACTGTTGATAACAAGAGCAGGCTGATAAACAGCCTTGGTCAGATAGACGTCTACATGGCGTTAGTCCAGATATCGGGAGACACTCAATGGATTTTGGAATTTTCATACTGATGCAACAGCGCAATCAGGACAAGTCAGCTGGGCAGATCATTCGGGAAGCTGTAGAACAAACGCAAGCAGCGGATCGAAACGGATTTGCGGCAGCATGGTATGCCGAGCATCACTTCTCCAACTATGGTCTATGCCCATCGCCGCTGATGATGGCTGCTCACTGTGCAGGGGTTACCAAACAAATCCGGGTTGGCTCGGGTGTGGTCATCGCTCCGCTATACAACCCTGCACGATTGATCGCTGAAATCGCGTTGGCGGACCAACTCTCAAACGGACGTTTGAACTTGGGCATCGGCGGCGGCTACCAGCAGTACGAATTTGATCGATTCGGTGTGAGCCTTACGAATGCGAAAGAAAAAACGCTAGAGATGCTGGACATGATCGAGGCTGGACTGACGCAAAAGAAATTCGAGTACGACGGGCAGTACTTCAAGCAACCCATGACCGCGATCAATGTACGCCCAAAACAGGAACCCATGCCGCCTGTCTGGATAGCCAGTGGAGACCCCATTTTAATGAGAAGAGCCTTGCGTTCTGACTATCATGTATTCATCTCGGGTGGGCTCGGCGGAACCAAGCGCCTTGGCGGATTTCGCGAACAGATCGATAGCCTGGCGGTTGAGGAAGGCAAGGACCCCGCAAAAATCAAGGTAGCGATGTTGAGGTTTGCCTATGCCAGCGACAATCAACGCGAAATCGAACACTATGTCGACTGTGCCAGATACCAGCAACGTATCGCAGTCAGCTTAAAGCGGCGTGTCGAGGCAGTCGAAGACGATTACATGGTCACCGAGCAGGCCTACGACGATGAACTGCCGTTCGAGAAGCTCATGAAGAACCTTCCTGTGGGTTCTGTGGACACAGTCATCGAGCGCCTTCTGGGAGACATTCGTGCTGTCAGACCCGTCCATGTTGCCCTGCAAACTCAAGTCGGCGATTTCGATCACTCCTTGATGCTCAAGCAGCTTGATCTGTGGGCCAAGGTGATTATCCCAACTATTAATCAGGAACTCGCACGCGACCACGCCAGAGATGAGAAGCCAGTCACGGAGATCGTCTCGTGACCGGAACAGCGACGCAAAATGTACGACCCCTCAGCGGCATCCGGGTCATCGACCTGAGCAGAGTTCTGGCAGGTCCTTTGTGCGGACAGATGCTCGCCGACATGGGAGCAGATGTCATCAAGGTTGAAGCGCCTGGCGGTGATGAGAATCGCCAGTGGGCCCCGATCGGAGACGATGGGGAAAGTTGCAACTTCATGAGCGTCAACCGCGGTAAACGTGGTGTGACACTGAACCTCAAGTCGCAGGAGGGAAAAGATATTCTTTATGCCTTACTCGACTCCGCGGACGTGTTTCTCCACAGTTTTCTGCCAGGAACTGCCGCCTCACTGGGAATCGTCGAGAGTGACTTACGCGAGCGATATCCGGAAATGATCATCTGCAGTGTATCGGCGTTTGGCGCAAATGGAGAACTGGCTGACCGCCCTGGCTATGATGCTTTGCTACAGGCATTCTCAGGCATCATGTCTTTCACAGGCGAGAGAAATGGTGGTCCTGTTCGATCGGGCGTATCTTTTGTTGATATGACAACTGGTATCCTGGCTTATGCGGGGGTGGTCACTGCACTGATGGGACGCACCCGTTCAAGCAAAGGTACAACCGTTCACGCATCTCTGCTTGAAACCGCACTCTCATTGCTGGGCTACCACGGGGTGGGCTGGATGTCGACCGGAGCCATACCTAAGCGAGAAGGCTCAGGATTGTGGCACCTCGTGCCTTATCAAGTCTTTAAGTGCGTGGACGGTGAAGTGTTAACCGGTGCACTCAATGACGGCACCTGGTTTCGGCTATGTCGTGCAGTCGGTCGACCGGATCTTGAACATGATCAAAGCCTCGCAACCAATGCGGGTCGACTGGCAAGACGTGACGAGATCATCGCTGAATTTGTCAAAATCTTTGCTACCGATACGGTTGCTAACTGGGTGGATCGCCTTGAAAAAGGATCCGTCCCCATTGCGCCATTGCACACGATTGATCAAGCACTGACGCACCCTCAAAGCCTGGCGAACGAAATGGTGGTGGAGTTGACCAGCGCCAGAGGTGAGCCGCTCAAGCTGATAGGGTCTGCGTTTAAAGTGGGTGATGGACCCAATCACTCTGCCTTGCGCCCGCCACTGCTCGGAGAACATTCACAACAAGTTCTTCAAGAGCTTGCCAACTGCACTCCAGAGGACTTCGAGAAGCTGAAACGAAAGGGAGTGGTCTGACATGGCACTTGATGTTGTGACCTCTGCGCATGGTGTCGTCACGTGCTGGCTGAATAACCCCAAGAAACTCAATGCATTAAACGATGACATGTTGGCAGGACTCGTCGAACTGCTTGAGCAACGCAGCCGGGACACCACCATTCGCGCGATCATCATAAGAGGTCGCTATGGGACCTTCTGCGCTGGACGCGATCTTGGTGAACTTGATGCCGGTGATCAGGATACTCAGACAACGCTTGAAGCTCGACTCGCGCCTGCAAGATTGCTAGCTCGTGCCTTTAGCAACTGCCCAGTGCCCACAATAGCAGCCATTGAGGGTAAGGCCGTTGGTCTGGGTGTGGCCATGGCAGCCTGGGCCAATATCGTTGCTGCCTCCGAAGAAGCGACATTCTCGGTTCCCGAAGCGCGTGCAGGCATTGTTCCTTCCTATACGGCGGTCACGCTTGCTCGCGCGATTGGACAAGGACATGCGATGGCTATGTGTCTGACCGGCGTAACCGTGAGCGCTGAACAGGCCGCTTCTTACGGCCTTACACACTTTACTTTTCCGCAAGCCGATTTCGACAAAAACTTACATCAGCTCGAGCAGTCAATTTTAAAGGGTGGACCCTGGTCACTCAGGCAGTGCAAGAATCTTTTACGCCGTACATCGATGCTGACGTTGGACGAGGCGCTGAGCGAAGCCACGGTAACTGCGATCGAGTCAATGACACATCCAGAAGCTGCGCAGGGGATGACGGCATTCCGGAACAAGCGTCTCGCGCCCTGGTTCACCGCAGTGGACTAGGCGCAGGAAAAATACTCAAACAATCTCAGCATGTCGCTGTGAATTTTAATGGGCGCATCCCGCGCGCAGTTGACCTCGCCGGGGAATCGATCACCAAAGGAGCACAAGGATGTCAGATCAGAATAACAAGAATTCTCACCCTAGCCTGGCCGGCAAAGTCGCGGTGGTTACGGGTGCCGGACGAGGTATCGGCAAGGAAATCTCATTATTGCTGGCGCAAAACGGCGTGAGTGTCGTGGTAAACGACGTTGGCGTTTCACTGGATGGTCAAGGCAACGATAGTGGACCCGCCACATCGCTCGCCCAGGAAATTGTGCAGCGCGGAGGTAAAGCTGTGGCCAATATGGACAGTGTCGCCGAATGGCCGTCAGCGAGCAGGATCGTCGAGCAGGCACTCGACTCATTCGGACGCATTGATTATGTTGTCAACAATGCTGGCATCTTGCGTGACAAAATTTTTCATCATATGGACCCTGCAGATTTCGAGGCCGTCGTCAAAGTTCACTTATTCGGCAGCTTTAATGTCAGTCGGGCCGCTGCGCCGCATTTCAGAAAGCAGGAGAGTGGTTCATTCGTCCATATGACATCGACATCTGGCTTGATTGGCAGTATCGGACAAGCAAACTACGCATCCGCAAAGATGGGTATCGTCGGTCTGTCGCGCTCACTGGCCCTTGAGATGGCACGTTTCAATGTTCGCTCAAACTGCATTGCCCCGAGCGCTTTTAGTCGGATGATCGAGTCAGTACCAGGGGCCACTCCTGAAGAACAGGCAAAGAATCTGGAAATGCGGCGATCCAGGACTCGTCCTGAACAAATTGCACCCGTTGTCGCATATCTTCTCAGCGAAGCGGCCAATGACATCTCGGGGCAGATCATCGGTGTGAGAGGTAACGAACTCTATCTGTATAGTCAACCGCGTCCTGTCCGTGTCCTCCAGAACAGTGATGGCTGGACCCTTGAACGCCTCAGTGAGCAGGTTGGACCAGGATGGAAGCATTCGCTGACGCCACTGGAGCGTACACGCAGTGTGTTTCCCTGGCAGGCAATGTAAGGAGAGTCATCGTGATTGATCCCGACAAATTGCTGAGATGGAAATTCGAAGAAAAAATTCAAGAATACTCTCAGCGCGACACAATGCTCTATGCACTGAGTCTTGGATTTGGTACCGATCCACTTGACGGATGGCAACTTGAACATGTCTTGGAGGATCGCCTGAGAGCCTTTCCAACCATGGCATTAGTACTGGCGCATCCCGGGCCTTGGACAGCTCAACCCGAGACCGGTGTCAATCGTAAAGGCGTTGTTCATGGGGAGCAGATACTGACCATTCACAGGCGCCTGCCTGCAGCCGCCCGGGTCAAATCCACGAACCGGGTCACGGCAGTCATCGATAAAGGCTCAACAAAGGGCGCAGTCATTCAAACCGAGCGCGAGATCTATGAGGTACAGACAGGTCATTTGCTGGCCACCCTGAGTGGGACGACCTTCTGTCGTCGTGATGGAGGATTTGACTCGACGGGCCAGAACACTTTTGGCAATCCTCGTGAGGAAGCGCCTGGCTCACCAAAGCGTGAACCCGATGTCGTGGCACATGTATCGACTTCTCGGCAAGCCGCACTTCTCTATCGCTTAAATGGCGACTACAACCCTATTCACTCAGATCCGGAGGCTGCACGCGAATCTGGTTTTGAACGTCCCATCATTCACGGTTTGCTGACTTTTGGTCTGGCAGCACGCCTTCTGGAGCAGACATTTTCACCACTAGAGCTAGGTTCGATTCGTGCCCGCTTTGCGGCCACGATGTTTCCAGGTGAGACACTGACGCTCAGAATCTGGCGCGATACTGACAACCTCGTCTGGTTCAGCGGAATCTGCAAGGAACGTGACGTCGAGGTTCTTTCCAAGGGACAGGCTGTGATGGTTCCCAAAGGTCTCTCAGACTCTCGCAGGAGCGCTTGATGACTAGAGCATTGATGTTGGAAGGTACGACTGGTGCCTTTGATACCAAGGCGTTCAGGCAGGCACTCGGAACCTTTCCAACCGGTGTCGCAATTATCACAACCCGTGACTCGGAAGGGCGTCCGATTGGTATTACCTGCAATTCTTTCAGTTCTGTTTCACTTGAACCTCCGCTCGTACTCTGGAGCCTCAGAACGGCGAGCAAGAACCTTAGC
>CAZBIN010000188.1:0-5986 GCA_964491995.1 uncultured Orrella sp. | reverse complement strand
CATTCGACTCCGCTGTGTCCCATGAACCCGGTATCCTCAGCAGCGATAACGGCAAGCTTGGCATTTCGCGAGATCTGCTCGTATGGCACCCAGCGATGCCGAATGGATACCGGTGGGTTCTGCCGCGCAAGCTCCACCGCTTCTGTGCGCATGAAGGCACTTGATGGTGGATCAAACCGGGCGAACCAAAGCACCTGCAAAAAGAAATAAACCTGTAGCAGTGCCGCCAGCAACAAGACGAGCAAAAACAGGCGCCTGACGACGAACCAGAAACCAAACCTGCGCATATGAGGTGCAACGGCCATGCTCCCGACCGGATCGTGACGCCCTTGCTTCAATGGCTCGCTTCCCAAGCGATCAAATCTCGCTTGACGTGCTCGCCCCATCGAAACTGGCCCGTCTGCCCGGACTTGCGAACCACCCGGTGGCAAGGGATCAAAAAGGCCACACAATTACGCGCGACGGCACTGCCGACAGCCCGGGCTGCAGCGGGCCTGCCAAGACTTTTTGCAACGTCGCCGTATGACCGCACGGTTGCATAGGGAATGTCGCAGAGCGCCCGCCATACCGTCAACTCAAATGGCGTGCCGTGCACTAGCACTGGCAAAACATCACCCCTCGCTGACACAGTAGCAGATGACCCGAACGCCCTCTCAAGCCAGTACCTGGCCGCGACGTCCGAGCGACTCGACACATCCACTCCGAAGCGGTCTCGCACCGCGGACAAAACATCTCCACTGTCTGACGTATCGAGCCAAAGTGCCAGCAAACCTGCCGCAGACCACACCACCACAGCAGGTCCGAACGCTGTAATGCCATGCCCGTAACAAGCGTTCTCAAGATCGGCTGGACCCGACACAAGACGTAGATCAGTCATAGGGATGCGAGACATAAAAATGTTCTCCAAAAACAAAGCAATACGGGAGATCCCTCATGCTACCATCGCTACGACTCATACAGAACCTTTCCTCAACAGGTTGCCTTGGTCGATTATCCTCTGCATGTTTTTCTGGCAGTTCTGGCTGCTGCAGCGTTGCACGCTACGTGGAATGCTCTTGTGCGAGGCGGTTCCGACCCACTGCTGCACACCGCATGCGTGGTCGGCTGGACAGGCGTTTACGCACTGCCCACACTGTTTTTTCTACCGCTACCGAGTATGCAGACCTGGGGTATTCTGGTCTTGTCAATCATCGTGCACATTGCCTACTACATCACCCTTGCGGGCGCCTACCGTAACGGCAACCTGAGTACCATCTACCCGATTATTCGGGGGTGCGCACCGCTCATGATTTCGGTCGGCTCCGTGCTGGTTCTGGGTGAAACGCTGGATTTGTCTAGCTGGTTCGGCGTGGCGCTCATTAGTAGTGGCGTTCTGATCATTGCTCTGCGCTCAGGGCTGCAGAACGTCAGGCGCGCGCTGACATGGACGCTTGCGTGCAGCCTGACCATCGCGGTCTACTCGATTATTGACGGGTATGGTGCACGCACTGCCAACCACGCATTGTCTTTCGCTGCATGGTTATTTGTCACGGAAACGATCGCATTCTGGGCGCTGTTGCATGCATTGGGACGCGGCAAAATGCTGCGTCTGTACGTGCGGCAACGTTTCAGGAACACGGCGCTGGCGGGTCTGATGTCAGCAATTGGCTATACCGTCGTGCTTTGGGCGATGAGTCAGGCGCCCGTTGCGCTTGTATCCGCCACTCGAGAGACATCGGTTCTGTTTGCTTGCGCGCTCGGCGCATTGCTGCTGAAAGAAAAGCTCTCCCGACGCCAGATCACAGGCGCGATGATCATTCTCAGCGGACTGGTTGCGATGCGGATGTAGGGAATGACCAGGCAATCATGAGGCATACTGAATACACCCACGCTGTATGAAACCGCCCGTTCTGACATTCAATCGTTCCGAGACCTTATAAGACAGTATGTCCAGCCACCCCGTCACTCAAACCTGGTCAGGCCACCTGCGCCATCACGCCCGAGCCCATGGAAAGCATTTAATCGGTCTGACCGTTGCTGCTGTGGGTCTTGTCTGGCTTTGGAGCATGGCCTTGAGCAACCCATCCGAGCAGGGCTCTCGCATCGTCCTTCTGGCGCTTCTGGGAGGCTCTGCAGGCTTTGTCAGCACAGCGCTTGGTGCTGTTCCCGCCTTGGTCATGAGCAACATCAAGGCTCGAACGGAAGACATCATGCTTGGCACCGCAGCTGGCATGATGCTGGCTGCGGCATGTTTTTCTCTGATTCTGCCAGGACTTGAAGCGGGTGCAACGCTAACCGGCAGCGCGCTGCAAGGCGCAGCTCTGGTCGTTGTCGGGATGAGCGCCGGGGTCTTGCTCATGCTGGGTCTGGATGCATTCACACCCCACGAACACTTCAAGACCGGACCTTGCGGCCCAGGGCATGAGCGTTGTGCAAAAGTGTGGCTGTTTGTGTTTGCAATCGCTTTGCATAACCTTCCTGAAGGGATGGCGGTTGGCTTTGGATTTTCTCAAGGAGATATCAACGTTGGATTGCCCCTGGCACTGGCGATCTCATTACAGAATCTGCCCGAAGGATTGGCTGTTGCAGTTTCCTTGCGCGCAATCGGTATCAAGCCGCTGCGCGCGCTACTAATCACCGCCGCCACTGGCCTGCTCGAGCCTGTTGGCGCATTGATCGGGGTCAGCCTGGTGGGTGGGTCAGCACTGACCTACCCTATCGGCCTTGGTCTGGCGGCCGGCGCCATGCTGTTTGTGGTGTCACATGAAGTGATCCCTGAGACCCACCGCAACAATCATCAAACACCGGCAACCATCGGACTGATGGTTGGTTTCGCCGTCATGATGGTGCTCGACAGCACGCTTGGTTGACAAACAAATCCCCACCGAGCTTGCTGCCAAAACGGATCGGGTCAAGCATCAGCTGTCACAACCTGGTTGCGTCCCTTTCCCTTGGCATCGTAGAGGCAACGGTCAGCCCTGCTCATCAACTGATCCAGAGTCTCTCCAGGCCTGAGAGTCGCGACCCCGACACTGGCCGTCAAACTGGCCGTTGCATTTGCTGCGACCTGCACGGAAATCATCTCAATGGCGCCTCGCAACCTTCCTGCCAGGATCTTTGCATTTTCAAGAGGGGTTTCTGGCAAGAGCACGACGAACTCCTCACCACCGATCCGGGCTGCGACATCGGTCTGTCGAAGGTTCTGCTCGATCGTGCGGCTTAAAGCCTTGAGAACAAGATCACCAGCCCCGTGGCCCCACTGATCGTTAATGTCTTTGAAATGATCAGCGTCGATCAGAAGCATCGACAATGGCCGACCATACCGGTTGGCACGACGCACCTCATAGTTTCCCACTTCCATCAGATGACGCCGGTTATAGGCCCCGGTCAGGGCATCGATAGTCGCTAGCTGCGCCAATGTCTCACGCTGCTGCAGCACCCGAAGATAGGAGTTAACGCTTGCCACGGACAAAACAAACAGGAGGAAAACGAAGATACCTGCCTGAACAGTGTGCTCTCGCCAATTTGCGAGTTCAGTGTCTTGATCAAAACTGACCACGACGTAAATCGGTAGCGCTTCGATCCGGCTCATCGCGTAAACCGCATCGCCACCTATGTAACTTCCGCTTTCGAACAATGGTTGTCTCGCTGACTCCGCCTCTTGCCGCATCGCATCAAATGCCGCGAGCACATCTTCGGTGCGCTGCCCATATGCTGTGTGCGCCAACACCTGTCCCTGCTCGCCCATCAGAGTGATCGACTCGCTTTGGCGGGAAGAGTACTGAGCGAACCAATCGCGCACGAAACCCAGGTCAAGCGCGGTGCTCACCGCACCCAGAAATTCTCCGGCAGGACTCACAATATTTCGTGTGAAGGCAATCACCTGCCCCCCGTGTGTAGTCTGGCTACCTTCAAGCAAACGGACCTGAAGGTCCTTTGAGGAGCCCAGCGATCTCAACTCGTCACATCGCTTGGCGCTGTATATGAAAGTTCGATGCAGCACATCGCTCGCCGACACTGTCTGGCAGCTTCCATTGATGACAGACAATCCATGCAAGAATGGGGCGGCCGCAAGCTTTTCCTTGAGCAGACTGTCATAAAACCGACCCAAGGCCTGATCGCGTGCAAGCAAAGGCAAGTCGTCCTGCTCAATTCTGGACAACACATCGTTGATCAGGTAGGTTGCGGCAACATGGAACACTGTAATTCCCTTTGCCACCAGCTGACTTTGCTGAGTGGTGATGACGACCGTATCGGCGAGCGCAAGGTCGCGCTGCCTCAAGCGATCCTGCACAGCCCAGAACCCGATCACGACAAATACGATCAGGAGCAAACTGTACGCCTTGAAGTATGCTCGGATTAACATTCGCTGGCGAGCCTCTCATAAAGCGATTAGAAACCTGGGCAAACCTGAATCGATCCAGCGCGGACTTGCCACAGCCAATCAAAGAAAGTCAGAAACCTAGCCAAACAGCTGGTCACGGATTTGAGCAAAAAGGTGCATCCAGATTCATTAACGGAATGTTGTTGACGGGCTATGGGCGGGTAGCCAGCTCTTCTGGTGACGCTGCCGCCCCAGGCTCACTGTAACCACCCATACCCCGACTCTGCCCTATGATACAGAAACATCATAAAGAACAAAGATCGGCATTCAGAGCCATGACAACCTTAAACAACATAGCAGACAGCACAATGAGCAATCCCGAAAGCCCGACCGCCCTCTCCCCCGCATCCCGGCCATCAGACGACTACAGTCGTCACGAACTGCATCACCGCCAGGTCGACATGAGATTCTATCGACGCTCGGATGGTCTGTTTGAGGTCGAAGGACGGCTGACCGACAAGAAAACGCATCCATTCAAACGACAACTGGCCAGTGAAGACCTGGCACCCGGAGAACCGGTGCACGACATCATCGTACGTATGGTGGTTGATGAGCATCTGCTTGTTCACGACATTCAGGCGGATATGCAATCGACGCCATTCGGCGTTTGCAAGGGAGCGCAGCAAACACTGACACCGCTGATTGGTCTGAAGATTGCCAAGGGCTGGAACAAGCACGTGCGCGACGCGCTCGGTGGTCACAAATCCTGTACACACATCATGGAAATGCTTGGCCCCATAGCAACCACAGCCTATCAAGGACTCGCACCGCAGCGAATTGCACGCACAAACTCACCCGGCAACGATCATTTGCGCAAAGCCAAAGTCGATACTTGTTACGCCTATGCTGCCGAGCGTGAAGTCGTCGCGCAGCTCTGGCCTGATCTGCACAAGCCCCGCAGTTGAACGGTTCCTACTGAGGCTTGAGTTCCGCAATGACTTTCTGAAGCTCCGCAATACGCTGCTCACTCCCCGGATGAGTGCTCATGAAACTCCCTTGAGCATTGAGCTTTTGATGCAAACGGATGGCACCCTGGGGGTCATATCCAGCCAAAATCGTGTAGCGGATCCCCTCGCGATCCGCTTCGCGCTCTGCACCGCGACTGTATGCGGTTGAAACCAGCGAGGCTCCCAAAGAGCTGAGACTATCGCCGATTCCAGCGCTCCCCCCGCTGCCACGTATCAAGGTCTCCAGTGCCATCGAGCCAAACATCTGTGCCAGACCAATCACCGTCTCACGCACCTGGGTCTCGCGGTGATGGCCAAGCGTCAGGTGAGCACTCTCGTGGCCAAGAACAGCCGCATAAGCATCCCAGTCTTGACCCAGCAAACGCGACATGCCCAGCGTGATGGCAACCACGTTGCGCCGGTTGACAATTGTTGCAAATGCATTGGGTTCAGAATCACCGCACAGAAACATTTGAGTCTGAATACCTGAGACCTGATCGACCCTCTGCTTGACTTCAATCAGTGAGCGCACCCACTGCGTAGGAACAGACGCGACTTGCTTGCCCTCAAAACGCAAAATGACTGTAGAACCCGTCTTGCCTGCAAGCTGCTCAATATCCCAGGTGGCGGCACATTGCGCCCAAACCATCACGGGCAGTAAAGCAAGACAGAGTCC
>CAZBIN010000187.1:5227-6000 GCA_964491995.1 uncultured Orrella sp. | reverse complement strand
TCGGTCAGGGCATCGAGTTTGACTACTGCTGCGTGCACGCCGCCCTTGCATTGCGTGAAGACGGGTTCGAGACCATCATGGTCAACTGCAATCCGGAGACCGTTTCGACCGACTACGACACATCAGATCGACTTTATTTTGAGCCGTTGACACTGGAAGACGTGCTCGAGATCGTCCATAAAGAAAAACCTGTTGGCATGGTTGTTCAGTACGGAGGACAAACCCCTCTCAAGCTGGCTCGCGCACTCGAAGCCAACGGCGTACCGATCATCGGCACCAGCCCGGAGTCGATTGATGTCGCTGAAGACAGGGAACGATTCCAGAAACTGCTCAACAAGCTCGGGCTGCGCCAGCCAGCGAATCGCACGGCACGCACAGAAGCCGAGGCGCTGGCGCACGCGCAGGACATTGGTTATCCACTGGTGGTCAGACCGATCGTCCATGAGCAAACCGATCTCGAGCGCTACATGCGTGAAGCGGTCAAGGTCAGTAATGATTCTCCTGTTTTGCTGGACAGGTTTCTGAATAACGCCATTGAGGTCGATGTTGATTGTCTGTGCGATGGTCAGCGGGTCTTTATCGGCGGGGTGATGGAGCACATTGAGCAGGCAGGTGTTCACTCGGGTGATTCGGCTTGCTGCCTGCCTCCCTACTCACTGCCAGCCCACACGATCGAAGAGATCAAGCGGCAAACGGCACTCATGGCCCGGGCTTTGAATGTCATCGGCTTGATGAACGTTCAGTTTGCCGTGAAAGAGGGCGTTATTTATATT
>CAZBIN010000187.1:0-5217 GCA_964491995.1 uncultured Orrella sp. | reverse complement strand
ATCGCGCACGGTGCCTTTTGTTTCGAAGGCGACCGGACTGCAGCTGGCAAAAATTGCTGCCCGTGCCATGGCCGGGATCGGTTTTGAGACGCAAGGCTTGAAAGACGAAGTTGTGCCACCGTACTTTTCGGTCAAAGAGGCTGTGTTCCCGTTTGTGAAGTTCCCCGGTGTCGACACGATTCTTGGACCTGAGATGAAGTCCACGGGTGAGGTCATGGGTGTCGGGCAGAGCTTTGGGGAAGCGTTTGTGAAGTCCCAGATGGCAGCGAGTGTGAACCTGCCCGATACCGGCACGGTTTTTGTCAGCGTCAAGGACCAGGACAAGCCCCGCGCGATCGATGTCGCCCGAGGATTGCACGAGCTGGGTTTCCGGATTGTTGCCACTCGCGGAACGGCCCTTGCGATCGAGCAGGCGGGCGTGCCGGTCACTGTGGTCAACAAAGTCACGGAGGGTCGTCCGCACGTCGTCGACATGCTCAAGAACGGTGAAATCGTGATGGTCATCAATACGGTTGAAGAGCGTCGCAACGCCATCACGGATTCGCGCGCGATCCGCACCCAGTCGCTGGCAGCACGTGTGACTTATTACACGACGATTGCCGGTGCATGGGCAGCCGTTGAAGGACTTCAGTACCTTCGCCAGGGGCAGGGTTTGCAAGTCTATTCACTGCAAAGCCTGCATCAGAAATTGCACGCCTGATGAACGTGCCGGTGATGGAGTAAACCGTATGGCGGTCTTTATCACCGGCGCAAGCAGCGGGATCGGGCAAGCCCTGGCATTTGAATATGCCCGTCAAGGGCATGTGCTGGGCCTTGTTGCCCGTCGTGCAGATCGTCTGGTGACCCTGCTTGAGCAACTGCCTGGTGAGGGGCACAGTCTTTATTGTGTTGACGTCAGAGATCGGCAGGCACTGCATGCTGCTGCCCGAAACTTTGAGATCAAGGTCGGTCAGGTCGATATTGTCATTGCCAGCTCGGGTGTCAGTGCCGGGACACTGACAGAGACGGGCGAGGACTTCGAGGTCTTTAACGATATTTTTGCCATCAACGTCATGGCGATGATGGCCACTTTCGAGCCTTTCATTGGCGGGATGCGGGCACGCCGGGCGGGGACTCTGGTGGGGATCGCCAGCGTCGCCGGGGTGCGCGGCCTTCCGGGCGCAGGGGCCTACAGTGCCTCCAAGTCAGCTGTTAAAACGTATTGTGAAAGCCTGCGCCTGGAGTTGGCAGCTTCCGGTGTCAAGGTCGTGACGATTGCGCCTGGTTACGTGAAGTCCGAGATGACCGCCAAAAATCCCTATGGCATGCCGTTTTTGTTGCCAGCGGATGAATTTGCCAGACGTTGCGTTCGTGCGATCGGTAGACACAGCAGTTACTCTGTGATCCCCTGGCAGATGGCGATTGTTGCGAGCATCATGAAGATTCTGCCCAACTGGCTTTATGACAGGCTGGCGCGCAACGCCCCACGAAAGCCCCGCAAGTCAGCGGCGTCTGATGCGCAAACTTGAGGTTGTTTGGAAGACCTAAAATATATAAAGGTTTGATTATGAATGACAATGCCGCCTGTCCATTCTGCTCGCTGTCATCAGCAAAGTACCTTGATCAAAACGAATACGGCTTTGTGCTTCGAGACTTGTTTCCCGTCAATCCGGGTCATACGCTCATTATTCCCAGACGGCACACAGGATCATTTTTTTCACTAAGTGGTGAAGAAGTCAGTGGCTTGTGGCAACTGATGCACCGCGCCAAGGCTCAAATTGATGCCGAGTATTCGCCAGTTGATTACAACATCGGCATCAACGATGGTCCACGTGCCGGCCAGACAGTCCCGCACGTTCATATCCATCTCATGCCGCGCTATCCCGATGACACCGCAGATCCGCGTGGGGGTGTGCGCCGGATCATCTCGGAACGAGCCGTCTACGACAAAAAATAGGCTCCTGATCTGGTCTGCGCCCGCCTCGATCGGACAGTCCTGATTCGCCGCCGCTGTTGCTAGAACGGCGGATCGTCGTCTGGGATTGTGCTCTCGTCGAGGGGATTCACTGAGGAGGAGACCGGTACGGCATGCTCGCCGATGTCTTCATTGGGTGGGCTCACACCGGCTCCGCTAAGTGCTTGTTCGAGCGCTTTCTCAACGGCGTCAATCCGTTCCTTACAGACATTGAAGGCCGTGACAGATTCAGTCACGATGGTCAGCAAATCATCGATGTTGGGCTCTTGCTGATTGCGCAAGGTCTCGGCGTGCTTTTGCAGTACACCGTAGGCTTGTTTGAATGTTTTCTCTTTCATCTTTGAGTTGTGTCCTCTATTTGGCTTGTACGATCAGATGACCGTCATGGAACTCGAGATCGAGCGGATCACCGGTTTTTATTCCAGCGCGCGACGTGACTGGCTGACCTTTTTCGTTGCGGACAATCGCAAAACCCCGGCCCAGTGTCTTGTCCGGGCCTTGGCCGGCAATCTCGCGAAACAGTGTCGTTGACCCGACTCTGGCGTCGGCCAGCGCACGACGCGCGTAGGTGGTTATGTCACGCAGTTCGAGTCGCGTGTCCTCACGGCGGCGCGTTAAATCCAGGCTTGCTCTGTCGCGTATCGCCTCCAGGCGGGTGGTTGTGGTTGCACGGGCCAGGTGCACTGCACTGGCAGCCTCTGTGTTGATAAACGCCATCAGCGAAGGTGTCTGTTGCTGCGCATGGCTCAGAACGCTCTTCGATTCATGTCGAACCTCGGACAGTAACGTCTGTGAGGACTGTCTGGCCTGGTGGAGGCTGTTGGTGGCACCCAGGCGAAGTTGGTTGATCGTCTCAGAGGTTTGTTGGCGCACTGTGGCCATCATGCGCAATGCCCCGGATTGGATGGCTGCGAAGTCTTGAGCGGCTTGAGTGCGAGCCGTGTTGACAGCCCTGTTTGCTGTTGCGGTCAGTTGCTCGAAGTTGGAACGGACATCGTCGATCCGTTTGCGGATGACTTGCTCGATACCGCCGATGACTTTGCTGGGCGTGTCAAAACGCGTATGGGCCACTTCATCGAGGATCGTGCTGTCGCGCTCATGCCCGATGCCTGTCAGTACGGGGATTTCCAGCGTGCAAAGTGTCCTGGCCAGTTCGTAGTCATTAAGCCATGCCAGATCATTGACTGCGCCGCCACCACGGATGATGACCACAGCGTCTGGAGGGTTCCCACCCCAGCCTTGCAGTGCTGCCAGCAGAGTTTTACGAATCTCCTGGGGAGCGCCTTCGCCCTGAAAACGGCTGTGGGCATAGACAAACCGACAGATTCCAAAGTGCTCCAGACGCCGGGCTTCCGCCTGAAAATCCCCCAGACCGGCAGCACCTTGTGGCGCTATAACCAGAATGGCGGTGTAATCCCAGGGCGCGGGCAGAAGGCGGTTGGCATGGATCACACCCTCTTGTGTCAGACGCGTTCTGATTTCTCGCTTTCTGGCTTCGAGATCGCCCAAAGTGTACTCAGGGTCGATGGCATCGATCTCAATGTTGAAGCCGTAGCGAGCCTTGAACACAGGTTTTGCGCGCACCAGCAGCTTGATGCCCGGAGCCATGCTGGCCCCGGTTGCCCGCTCGAACTCGGGCAGTATCCGGCTGGCGGTGCTGGCCCAGATGCTTGCACGAGCTGTCGCTAGAACGACGCCCTGGGCATCCCTCTCAGACAGTTCCAGGTAGACATGGCCGTCTTTGGTGCGAGCTTGAACGACATCAACAACCGTCCACACGCCTGTGCGAAATGCCTGCGCAACAACCTGCGCCACACCTTCGAGTAATTGCGACAGGCTGACGCCCTTTTTGATGGCCGCCAGACCGCTCGAATCCGCGTCGGATGACAGCACCAGTTCGGTCGCGGGTGCTGTCTGGACATTCACCGCTGTGGGCAAGCTTGCTGCAGGTAGCCATGCCTGAAACAGAGCCAGATCCTTGCCTGCCGGGACATACCATTTTCTGGCATCAGCGTCCCAGCGGGCGCCGAGGCTTTTGGCCTCGTCCTTTTCCTTGAAAGGCACGTCCAGGAAGGTGTTTGCCATTTTTGTGCTGACTCCAGTTGTCCAAAGGTAGCCTGACCAGGCGTTCCTGACAATCAGTCCGGCAGTCTCGGACTGATGGGGGGGCTTGTCAGAGACCTGTCTGGAGACCGTTTGCTCGCGGGTGACCGGGTTGACGACAATGGCGTTGCGCACTCATCGCAATCCTGCAAAGTCGCCCAGACAGGGAATTCTCAGACAGTGACGTCGTTGCCAGACTGTTCGTCCAGGTGCCCCACATCGCCCCAGTGGACAAGACGCCACTGACCGTCATCCACGTAGATTCTATTGATACTGGCATTCAGAAGTCTGGCACGCTGCGGTGCTTGAAGATCGAGTCCGCAAGCCTGGCGCCAGATGATGTCCATGGCACCCCCATGCGTGACAACGGCAATCCGGTCTCCACGATGTCTGAGGGCAAGATCGTTAATGGCAGAGACGACTCGTTGCTGGAACTGTCTCAGCGTCTCTGCGCCTTCGATCAAACCGTCAGGATCTCTGGTTGCCCAGATTTTTGCCGCTTCGGGTTGATGCTCATGCAGACGATCAAACGGATGTCCTTCCAGGATGCCGTAGCGCCGTTCGCGAACCCCCTCAATCAGGGTCAGGCCAAGACCCAGTGGTTCGTCGAGCAGTTGTGCGGTTTCTTTGGCTCGCGTCAGGTCGCTGCTATAGAGTGCGTGAAGCTTTTGCTCTCCGGCCTGATGTAGTCTGGCCAGGTGACGCCCCAGGGCCTGTGCCTGTTGACGACCTTTTTCATTGAGTGCGATGTCATGCCAGCCTTGAACGCGACGTTCTACGTTCCAAGGGGTTTCGCCGTGGCGGATAACAAGTATTTCAGTCATGAAATGGATTCTAGGATAGTGTGTCTGGAATGGGTCTGGGTCTCGGTGGTGCCAAGACCCCTGGAAAAGTGGCTCAGGAAAAAACAGTCAGGATCAGATGTCGATGAGACTTTTCTTTGAAATCGCCTGTCGGCCGTGCATGGCGACAGGCACTGCAAAGTCAGTTCACAGAATCATTGATCACTGTAGGGCTTTTTAGCACGGTGCGCAGCACAGCGTCAGTCACGAATATCTCCCAGCGCGCAAAGGTGTCGTCCTGCTCAAGCTGCTCTCCGAGGAATGCCGATAGCGTAAAGCGGTTCGACTGATAAAAATAGCCAAGTGAGGAAATCATCA
>CAZBIN010000186.1:0-6007 GCA_964491995.1 uncultured Orrella sp. | reverse complement strand
GGCATCAAGCACTTCATCGAGATCGCGCTGTGCGGTCCATTCGGCGATTGCCGCATCCAGACGATCAGCCTGGGTCGCTCTGCCCTGATTGTCGGCCAGCGTCTCGTCGTCTGAGAGGTCAGTGCGTCCTATCAGTGCCATCAAGCGACGAAAAATACTGTCACCATTGCCGGCAATCAGTGCGTACTTGCCGTCACGACAAAGATAGGCATTGGTTGGCGCAATACCCGGCATGCTCGCACCTGATGGTTGGCGAATCGCACCAAACTTGGAGTATTCCGGCAACAGGCTTTCCATCATGTTGAAAACCGATTCGTAGAGTGCAACATCGATTTCCTGTCCTGCGCCGCCATGTTGTTCGCGATGACGCAGCGCCATCATGATGCCTATCACCCCATGCAGACCTGACAAAGTGTCGCCAATCGAGACACCGACTCGTACGGGAGGTCGCCCCGGTTCGCCACTCAGATAGCGCAATCCACCCATAGCTTCGCCTATGACGCCAAATCCCGGTCTGTCCCGGTAGGGGCCTGTCTGCCCGTAGCCGGAAACCCGCAGCATGATCAGGCCAGGGTTGATCTGACTCAGTGCGTCGTATCCCAGACCCCACTTTTCCATTTGTCCAGGCCGAAAATTCTCTATCAGGATATCGGCTTGCCCGACCAGTTGTCGAACCACTTCCTGCCCTTCAGGCTGGCGCAAATCCAGTGTCATAGAACGCTTGTTGCGCGCGTGCGCGGCCCACCATACTGAGGTTCCTTCGTGCATGTAGCGCCATTTTCGGAGTGGATCTCCTCCTGGGGGCTCGATTTTTATGACATCGGCGCCGAATTCGCCCAGGATCTTTGCTGCAAAAGGTCCCGCAATCAGCTGACCGAGCTCAATGACTTTCAACCCCTCGAGGGGTCGGGTCAAGCCCTCAGGCGAGTGTTTTGCCGGGTCGTTCGTATCGTCTTTTATTTTGCTGTTCTGATTCATGGCAATTCAGGTTTTGGGGGATCGACCGGATCGATGTGTGTGAGCAAATCGAGTACCCGGTGACGGTGCAATACCGCCGCTCGGGCGCTTACACCAATTTCATGCCCCTGTTCAACAGTGAGTGTACGGTCAACTTCGATGTGTACATCGACAAGCACCATGTCACCCATTTTACGGGTACGGACATCATGCACTCCGAGTACACCCGGAGTTTCGTTGAGCGTGCGCACAATCTCGTGCTGCTCCTGCTCATCGATTGCGCGGTCCATCAGGTCGTGAAACGACTCTGAGCCGAATTGCCAGCCCATGCGGCCAATCATCAGACCCATCAGGAGGGCGGCGATTGGATCGAGAATCGGATACCCCATCATGTTGCCAAAAATACCAAAAGCAACCACCAGCGAAGATGCCGCATCGGATCGAGAGTGCCAGGCATTCGCAATCATCATGCTCGATTTGACTCGTTTGCCTTCGCGAAGCATGTATCGAAACAGGCTTTCCTTCGAGATCAGTGTCAACACGGCGATTGCAAGTGCAAGAGGTGACACAACCGGTATCGATGATGGATCTGCCATGCGATCAATCGCGACCCAGATCATGGCAGCTCCAACTCCCAGAAGAAGTCCACCCAGAAATAATGATGCGGCGGTTTCAAACCGATGGTGACCATAAGGATGATCAAGGTCAGGGGCTTTCTTGCTGTGATGGTTGGCTAGTAGAACTGCAAAGTCAGACAGCAGATCGGACAGCGAGTGAATGCCATCGGCAATCAGAGCCTGCGAACGAGCCAGGTAACCAACGGCAATCTGAAGAATCGACAAGACGAGATTGACCCAGACGCTGACCATGGTCGTACGTCTGGCGACTTGCGCCCGATCTTCGAGTGCGCGAGGTGAGTGGTGGTGATGACCCGAATCTGGGGATGCATTGCCGTTGCGCCTTTCACCGTGGCTTGATGCACGAGGGTTCCTTGGATCATCAGCGACGGGTGGGGCGGGCGGCTGTCTGGAATTATTCATAGAGTGAGAGCCTGACGGTTCTGAAAGTCAAAGACCATGGATCAAACGCGTACTTTAACGGCAACTGGGCTGCAGTCAATAGAGTGAGCCTGTCGAGTATCGGGATAGTTAATCAATCATGGAGCGTGATTACTCTGGTTACAAAGTCGCCTATCAGTAAAGGGTAGTAAAGGTTCGACCTCGTATGTCGGGACACCAAGGCGGTTTTAGCGCAATGAATTTTTCTGCATAAGGACATTCCGGATCAGATTGCCCTGAGTGATGCATCAGCTAGGCGTGCCCCAAAGAACAGAAACAGCAAGCCGACCCCGGCAGATGCGAGCGCGCTGAGCCGCGGATTGCTTCTTACTAGGTGCGCGAGTCGTGCACCGGCAAAAATCAGCGCTGAAAGGTACAGAAAGCTGCATATCTGCACAATGACGCCAAGCGCAAAGAACGTCAGAGCGGGTTTGTCATACCGAGTGTCGACGAACTGCACAAAAAATGACAGAAAAAAGAAGATGGCTTTCGGATTGATCAGACTGACAAAAAGCGCTCTTCGAAACGGATGCCTCAAGCCTGCGGACTGCTTGCTGTGAGAGGTGTTTGCGGGTTGAGTCGTCGGCAAGTCCTGTTTCTGTAGTCTGACCAGCCGGCCTGTTACCTGCGGGTCTCGCCAGTTCTGCCAGGCTGCGCGTATAAGTCCGACACCAATATAAGCCAGGTATCCGGCACCTGCGTACTTCAGGATCGTAAAGAGTGTCGGATTGGCGTAAAGCACTGAGGCCGCGCCCATTGCCGTCATCAGCATCAGCAGGCTATCTCCGACAAACACTCCTGAAGCCGCGCGATAGCCGCTTGACACACCCAGCATCGATGCAACCGTCAGCACGAACATGGAATTAGGACCCGGCAAGAGGACTACAAAAATGGTGCCAATCAAAAACGTCAGCGGATCTGTGATGCCATACACGATGTGGATTCTCAGGGCAGTGAAAGTGAGCATCCCGGCAAGGGTGTCAGGGCGTTGGGCAGCTTTCAACAAATAAGTTTGCAGTTTAGCTCGCTGATGGGCCGTGTTGCTTGCTTTGCCTCGGCCCCCCATATTCTGAACATCTCTCTCTCTAGTTATGCAATCCTTCGCTGCATACGCTCGTTAACCATAAGCGCGGGCGCATGCTTTTGATGTGTGCTGGCGCACACAGGCGCACAGACCCGGTCGAGCATCGTGTGAAAGACTCTGGCGAGCCGCTGGTTCCTGGCTAGCTGGAAAAAGGGGATACCGGAAATACTCAGACACAGCATTTGAGCGATTTCTGTTGTTTTCGGTGTGGCTGTATTGCTTGACTTGAAACGCAAGGTTCCCGCATCATGCAATGGATTTTGCGAAAGGACCGGGAGATCTTGTGAAAGCTGTATTCATTGATGCCAGCGATACGTTAGGCGAGGTGGTCGAGCGATTGCGTCGCCCGGACGACATGCCTGTCCGGGTCAACCGTAATCCGGATATAACGCCCCAGGAAATTCCCGGCGTCGTAGGGGATGCTGACGTTATATGGGTCGATCACACCACGCTACCGACCGATATCGCGGGACAATGCCCGAACCTTCGCCACGTCATTTTCATGGGTACGGGCGCGCGGTCTTATATGAATCCCGAAGAGCTGGCCGAGATCGGCATTCAGGTTCATATCATCAAAGGTTATGGTGACACGGCTGTTGCTGAGTGCGCATTCGGATTGATGTGGGCTGCGGCGAAAGGTTTTGCGCGGATGGATCGTGGAATTCGCGCGGGTGGCTGGCCGCGCACTGAGGGTATGGGGCTGAGGGGTAAAACGCTAGGTCTGATTGGTTTTGGTGGCATTGGTGCGGAAATGGCGCGCCTGGGACTTGGGGCGGGCATGCGGGTTATCGCATGGAACCGGTCACCGAAGGTCCACGCCGGGGTCCAGTTCCTGGCGCTCGATGACGTGCTTTCTCAAAGTCATGTGCTGTCCTTGCATCTGCTGCTCAATGATCAGACCCGAGGCATGATTGATGAGAGCTGCATTCAGAAAATGCGTGATGGTGTGATTCTGATCAATACAGCACGTGGGTCGTTGATTGATGAGCAGGCCATGATAGAGGCACTCGAATCCGGAAAGATAGGTCATGCAGGGCTGGATGTGTTCGAAACGGAACCCCTGCCACCGGGTCATCCGCTGGCACAACTGGATAATGTGACGTTGTCGGCGCATTCTGCATTTCGTACGCCTGAGGCTAGCGACAACTTGGTTGAGTTCGCGCTAGAGCACGGTCGTCGCATCAGTCGTTGAGCCGTCAATTGTTTCTGGTAGTGCTTACCTGGCGGTCGATATTCCTTTATTATCAAAACCGCTTCCGGTACAACGGATTCCACGGATGCCGTTTGTCTTATGAATGGTTCAATGACACCTGATCGTTACGCTGATATACGGAAAATCATGAATGCCAGTTGCAAGTTGTCAATTCTTGCGCAGACCTTGAAGTTATCATTCGTCTGCTTGTCTGGCCTGACGCTTGCGGGCTGTATGGTTGGCCCTGATTTCGAGAAGCCACAGGCCAGTGTGAGTGATGCCTGGCAACAGCGCTCTAAAGGGCAGTTTGTCGAGGCGGTCGAAATGGTCCGCAGCGAGCAGATCAACCCGGTGACCTGGTGGCAGGCATTTAAAGATCCGACACTGGTCAAGCTGCTTGATATGGCGGCGAAACAGAACCTCGACCTGCAGTCGGCGGCTGTGCGTATTTATCAAGCCAGGGCTCAACTGGGTATCAGCGATGCCGGCCTTCTTCCTACGGCTGCAGCGGCAGGGCAGATTTCAAATTCAGATAGTGCATCCATTACCCAGCTTGGAGTCCAGGCGAACTGGGAACTTGACTTCTGGGGTAAATACCGTCGAGGCATTGAAAGCAGTCTTGCCAGTTACAACGCGACCATCGCGGCCTACTATGCGGCTGACGTTTCGCTGGCTTCGACCGTTGCCAGCACTTACATCAATTTGCGTAATATAGATGAGTTAATCCGGGTGGCGCGTCAGAATCTCTCGCTGCAAGCCGAGAGTCTGCGGATAGCGGATGCTCGCTATCAAGCTGGATCAACCTCCTTGCTCGCGCTCAGTCAGGCGCGTTCTCGATATCAGCAAACACTCGCGGATCTGCCTCGTCTGGCAGGTCAGCGCGAGAGACTTCAAAACGCACTCAGCGTGCTCGTAGGACAGCCACCTGGGTTTTTTCAGGCGCAATTTGGCGACGGCATTGCCAAGTCGAGCTTGACTGCACCGGACGTTCTGAACGTGGGTATTCCTCGTGATTTGTTGAGACGTCGTCCCGATGTGCTGGTGGCCGAGTATCAGGCGGCTGCGCAGTCAGCGCGTATTGGTGTTCAGGAAGCGATGCTCTACCCATCGTTTTCGCTCAATGGAATGTTCAGCTACCTTAGCGCTTCCGTGTCGTACCAGAACAACCAGACTTTCAAGTTCGATGGCAGCAATTTGAGCGGGGGAGGCGCTTTCTACTTCCCGCTTTTCTATCGCGGTGCATTGGTTGACCAGGTTCGGGTCGAAGATGCCGGCTTTGAACAGGCTGTGCTGAATTATCAAAATGTGGTTCTTCAGGCGCAGGCCGAAGTTGAGAATGCGCTGGTTACGATTGCCACTTCGCGCAGTACCACCCGAGATCTCGCGAGAGCGCTTGTGGCGTCTCGAGAGGCGGCTAAGCTCGCGGTTGACCTGTATGAGTCAGGCCAGAGCGACTACAACACGGTTATCGTTGCGCAACAGGTCTTGCTGCGTGTGCAAAGCGATTATGTGCAATCCAAGACAGACACCCTGCTGGGGTATGTTCAGGCCTTCAAGGCGCTGGGTGGTGGCTGGAATGCCGATTTGACGGTGCCCGCCCTTCCCAACGAGATGATTGCGCAAATGCAGGCACGTACCAACTGGGGGCAAGCGCTGACCCAGCCTGACACGCCCCGACTGGTTCAGACACTTGGATTGAAATAATGACCGCGACTT
>CAZBIN010000185.1:0-6079 GCA_964491995.1 uncultured Orrella sp. | reverse complement strand
AACCCATGCTTTGGGATGGTCAGAGCATGGGTGAAATCATGTTTCGCGGCAATATCACGATGAAGGGATATCTTAAAAACCCTGAAGCCACCGCCAAAGCATTTGCCGGCGGCTGGTTTCACACCGGAGACCTCGCGGTCCAGTACCCTGACAGTTACTGCAAAATCAAGGATCGCAGCAAAGACATCATCATCTCCGGTGGCGAGAACATTTCATCCATCGAAGTCGAAGATATGCTGTACCGACACCCTGCAGTGCTGGCAGTCGGTGTCGTTGCCAAGCCCGACCCCAAGTGGGGCGAGACTCCTTGCGCCTTCGTCGAGCTCAAGCCCGATGCCAAAGTCACTGAGCAGGAGATGATCGAGTTCTGCAAAAAGCATCTGGCGCACTTCAAAGTCCCCAAAACCATCGTGCTTGGAGATCTCCCCAAAACATCCACTGGCAAGATCCAGAAGTTCGAGTTGCGCAAAAGTCTGAGCAGCATCGACCCGGCAGAGACAAAGGCAGGGAACTAGACATGGACGCTGCAATGATTCTGCGCGACTCGATCGAGCCCGGGCTGATCAAGCTCACCCTGAACCGTCCGGACGCATTCAACGCCCTTTCTGAAGAGATGCTAGACGCCCTGCTGGATGAAACTGCTCGCCTGGCAAAGTCACCCTCTGACAAGGTTGTCCTCCTGACCGCCGCTGGCCGCGCCTTTTGTGCCGGCCATGATCTCAAACAAATGCGCGCAGACCCCTCACTTGATTACTATCAGAGGCTGTTTGGCAAGTGCAGCAAAGTCATGCTGGCGATCCAGCAACTGCCTCAAGTCGTCATCGCTCAAGTCCAGGGCGTGGCAACAGCAGCAGGTTGCCAGCTTGTTGCAATGTGTGATCTGGCCATTGCCAGCGAGACCGCAAAGTTTGCTGTCTCAGGCGTCAATCTCGGACTGTTTTGTGCGACACCATCGGTTGCGCTGTCACGCAACATCTCACGCAAACAGGCGATGTACATGCTCGTGACCGGTGAATTTATCAGTGCATCCCAGGCGCAGGACTGGGGGCTGATCAACACAGTTGCCACACCCGAAAACCTGGATGCTGCGACACTGGAGCTGGCTCGCAAGATTCTACGCAAGCCCGCACCGGCTCTGCACATGGGCAAACAACTGTTTTATGAACAGATCGAAACCAATATCAGTCGTGCATACGAGATTGCAGGCCAGACGATGGCCTGCAACATGATGGATGACAGCGCGCTCGAAGGAGTGCAAGCCTTCATCGACAAGCGCCCGCCCAATTGGTGAGCAACCAGACTCGGACAGTACGAAAGAGCTACAGAGCATTAAACAACCATTACCCTTTGAATTTAAAGACAATTATCGTTTTATTCAAAGTTGTTTTTTTTCTTGGTAAGTGATAACCAGACTAGGGAAAGTACGCAAGCAGTTGTCCTATCACTTGGAATGGTTTAGGGTTATAACTCCATGGAACCCACACGCCAAACGCCATGGAACATAAATCTGAATTCGTGATCGAGACGCGCGAACTGACCAAGGAGTTTCTTGGTTTCATTGCTGTCAACGACGTCAATCTCAAAGTCAAACGGCACACGATTCACGCCATCATTGGCCCCAACGGCGCCGGAAAAAGCACCTGTTTCAATCTGATCACCAAGTTTCTGACGCCATCCAGAGGCCAGATCCTCTTTAACGGCAACGACATCACCCATCACTCATCGTCTCAGATCGCCCGAGAAGGCGTGGTCCGATCGTTCCAGATCTCGGCAGTGTTTCCGCATATGACGGTTATGGAGAATGTCCGTATCGGGCTACAACGCCGTCTCGGGACCTCGTTTCACTTCTGGAAGAGCGACCGCACACTTGACATTCTGAACGATCGCGTGCTCGACGCTCTTGAGCAGGTTGGACTGGCAGACTTTGCTGATGAGCTTGCGGTCAACCTGCCCTATGGACGAAAGCGCGCACTCGAGATTGCCACAACGCTGGCGATCAACCCTGAGGTCATGCTGCTCGATGAACCTACTCAGGGCATGGGCCATGAGGACGTTGATAAAGTCTCAGAGCTGATCCATAAGGTGTCAGCAGGTCGGACCGTCATCATGGTTGAGCACAACATGAAGGTTGTCTCAAACATCGCAAACACCATCTCCGTGCTGCAGCGCGGCCAGCTCATTGCTGAAGGCGATTACGCAACGGTCTCAAGTGATCCGCAAGTCATGCAGGCCTACATGGGCTCCGCCGACACTGCTCTGGCTGGCCATTAAGGCTCATGTGGCTTTCTGAAACGGACCTCAAAATCACCTATGACCAACACACCCGCACTTGAAATCTCTGGACTCAACGCCTGGTATGGGGAGTCTCACGTTTTGCATGGCATTGACCTGAAAGTCATGCCGGGTGAAGTTGTCTGTTTGCTGGGTCGCAACGGAGCAGGTCGAACCAGCACACTGCGGGCGATTCTTGGATTGACAAGCAGGATTTCAGGCTCCATCAAGATTAACGGCATCGACCTGGCCGGCAAGAACACACACGAGGTCGCCCGACTGGGGATCGGATACTGCCCCGAGGAACGAGGAATATTCGCCAGCCTGAGCTGCGAGCAGAACCTGATGCTTCCGCCCATCGTCGGCAATGGTCAGGCCATGTCCATCGCCGAGATCTACGAGATGTTCCCCAACCTCAAGGAACGGCGCAACAGCCCGGGTGGGCGTCTCTCGGGCGGTGAGCAGCAGATGCTGGCGATTGCAAGGATTCTGCGCACCGGCGCGAACCTGCTTTTGCTCGACGAAATCACCGAGGGTCTGGCGCCGGTCATTGTGCAAAAGCTCGGTGAGGTTGTGCGCACCCTTAAAGAAAGGGGTTTTACCGTGGTTCTGGTGGAGCAGAACTTCAGGTTCGCTTCCCAGTTGGCAGATCGCAATTACGTCATAGAGCACGGCAAAGTGGTCTTGATGGTGAACAAAGAAGAGCTCTCGGAAAAACAGAAAGAGCTGGAGACACTGCTGGGGGTTTGAACACCAATCAGTGCGGCGGTATATCAACGCAGTCGAGGAGACATCTATGAAGAAGACAATCATTTCCCAAATGGTCGCAGCAGCTCTGCTGACCGTCGGCAGTCAGGCATCAGCCCAGACCATCAGCGATGACTCAGTGCGCATCGGCGTTCTGACGGACCTTTCCGGTATTTACTCCGCAGTTGAGGGGCCAGGCGCCGTCATTGCAGCTGAAATGGCAGCAGAGGCATTTGGTGGCAAGGTGCTCGGCAAAAACATCGTGATCACCTCTGCAGACACGCAATCCAAAGCCGATCTCGCGAGCTCCAAAGCACGCGAGATGTTCGAACGTGACAAAGTCGACATGATCGTAGGCAACGTCTCAACCGCCTCCGCACTGGCGGCGATGGAGGTGGCAGACCAGATGAAACGTGTTGCACTGGTGACCGGTGCTGCTTCGTTGCCGATCACTAACGAGCGCTGCAACCCATATACAGTGCACTGGGTCTATGACACGTATGCTCTGGCTCACGGAACTGGCAAGGCTGTCGTGGCGACAGGCAAGACTTCCTGGTTTTTTGTGACGGCGGATTATGCTTTTGGTCACACTCTGCAACGAGATACTTCAGCCGTGGTTAACGCCGCTGGTGGCAAGGTTCTGGGCAGCGTCTCACATCCGATCAGCACAACTGACTTTGCATCCTACCTGCTGCAAGCGCAAGGCTCCGGTGCGCAGGTGATCGCACTGGCTAATGCCGGCGGCGACACCATCGGCTCGATCAAACAGGCGGCTGAGCTCGGCATTATGGGCTCGAAGCAGACGATCGTTCCTTTACTGATGTTTATTAGTGATATTCAAGCACTTGGCTTGCAGGAAACTCAGGGCATGAACTTCACCGTGGGCTGGTATTGGGATTACACCGACAGCAACCGTGCCTTTGCCGAGCGTTTCATGAAGAAGTTCAAAGGCGTGGCACCGACCTCCGTACAGGCTGGTGTCTACTCAGCGACGCTGAATTACCTCAAAGCTATCGAAGCAACCAAGAGCGACAACTCTGACCAGGTCATGAAGTATCTCAAGTCGACCCCGATTGATGATGGTCTGTTCAAAGGCATCATTCGCCCGGACGGCAAGTTCGAACATGACATGTATCTACTCCAGGTCAAGACCCCTAAAGAGTCCAAGAGCAAAAACGACGTCGGGTCAGTGGTGCGTGTGATTCCTGCAGCAGAAGCCACGCAGCCTCTGTCCCAGTCCAAGTGCAAACTCGTCACGGGTTAATCGACGCAGGATGACAGGCTCGGTTTTTAGGGAAAGGGGAAGATCATGTTTGAAATGCTTGGTGTCACGCCCCAGGCGCTAACGGCCCAGTTGCTGATTGGGCTCATCAACGGTTCGTTTTACGCACTGTTGAGTCTGGGACTTGCCGTGATATTCGGGTTACTCAACGTGATCAACTTCTCCCATGGTGCCCTCTATATGCTGGGAGCCATGCTCACCTGGGTCGGTCTGACCCAGGTGGGTGGCTGGATTGGCATGCCAGAGTTTGAAGTGCCTTATCTGGTCGCCCTGGTGCTGGCGCCTTTGCTGGTCGGCGCCATGAGCATTGTGGTCGAGAAGACAATGCTCAAGCGCCTCTATCATCTAGATCACCTCTACGGTCTGCTGCTCACCTTCGGCATGGCCCTGGTGATCGAAGGTCTGTTTCGCCACTGGTTTGGAGCACTCGGCAACAGTTATCCCGTACCTGAAATGCTGCGTGGCGGGATGCGCATCAATCAGCTATACATTCCCTGGTATCGTCTCTGGGTCGTAGGGGTCGCTCTGCTGGTCTGCTTTGCAACCTGGTATTTCATCGAGAAAACCAAGCTTGGCAGCCTTCTGCGCGCTGGCACAGAGAACCCCCGTCTCTTGCAGGCACTGGGTGTCAATGTGCCCCTGATCATCACCCTGACCTATGGGGCAGGATGCGCTCTGGCTGCGTTTGCCGGGGTGCTGGCCGCGCCGATCTATCAGGTCACGGCAATCATGGGTTCCAATCTGATCATCGTCGTATTTGCAGTTGTGGTCATTGGTGGCATGGGTTCGATCGCCGGTTCGATTCTGACGGGACTGGGACTGGGTGTTATCGAAGGTCTGACCAAAGTGTTCTACCCACAAGCATCGTCGGTATCCATTTTTGTCATCATGATCATCGTTCTGCTGCTCAAGCCCGCCGGGCTGTTTGGCAAAGTTCGCTAAAGGCTCAAACCATGAACACGACTGCGCTGAACAAGATCTCGATCGTCATTTTCATTGCTCTGGCTCTGGTGCCATTCCAGAACTTCGTCTATGACCTCTTCATGATGAAGGTTTTCTGCTTTGCGATTTTTGCAGCTTCGGTCAACCTTTTACTAGGTTATGCCGGACTGCTTTCGTTCGGCCATGCGGCGTTCTTTGGCTCCGCATCCTATGTCACTGCGCATGTGATGAAAGAATGGGGTGTCACGCCTGAAGTGGGTCTGCTGATTGCTGTGGTCTGCTCGACCGCTCTGGGCTATGTGTTTGGATCCTTGGCGATTCGCCGTCAGGGCATCTATTTTGCAATGATCACACTGGCGCTGGCGCAGGTGGTTTACTTCATTGCAACCCAGGTACCTTTCACCAATGGTGAGGATGGCATTCAGGGGGTGCCGAGAGGACACTTCCTCGGATTCATTGACCTGATGCCCTCGACTAATATGTACTGGTTTTCTCTGGGCGTGTTTGGTCTGGCCTTCCTGTTAATCGTACGAGTGGTGAACTCGCCGTTTGGCCAGGTTCTCAAATCGATTCGTGAGAATGAGCCACGGGCCATCTCGCTCGGATACAACGTCGACCGCTACAAGCTGATGGCTTTTACGCTCTCGGCCGGGCTGGCGGGGCTGGGCGGTGGGCTCAAGAGTCTGGTGCTTCAACTGGCTTCGTTGTCAGATGTGTTCTGGCACATGTCAGGCGAGGCTGTGCTGATGACAATTCTGGGTGGCATCGGCACCCTGTGGGGCCCCATCGCTGGCGCTGCGATCATTATCAACCTGCAGAACTATCTGGCCAATCTGG
>CAZBIN010000184.1:0-6183 GCA_964491995.1 uncultured Orrella sp. | reverse complement strand
AGCTTGCTTCTCAGAATCGACACACCCATCGAGGTCGATTACTACCAGCACGGTGGCATTCTGCCTTTCGTGCTGCGGGATCTCCTCAAGAACTGATCACGAAAAGAGCCTTGAGCCAGGCACCGCAAGAAAAGCAAGCCGGACAGGGGTGGAGCGGATCATGGAGGGGCGCAAGTTTCATAGTGCCCCTTCTTGTCCAATCTGCATTGTGGTGGTCGTGAGACCCTAGCCAACCAGCCAGACCAGTCCACTCGTGATCAGGAACAACGCCACAAAAAGTATTGCTGCAAGTAGCATGACCTTTGGACCTGCTTTGCGAAACTGCGCAAAGCGGGTTTCCATACCTAGCGCGGTCATGGCCATGGTCAGCAGAAAAATGTCGAGTGCTCGCAGGGTTGACAGGACATCCGGTGCAATGACGTTGGCCGAGTTGATAAGCGCAAGCACCAGAAATCCGATCGCAAACCAGGGAATCGGCAGTTTGGCTTTCTTACCATCCGCTGATACGCCAGTTCTTTGTAACCACAATCCAATAATCAGCAACAAAGGAACCAGTAGCGCCACGCGGGTCATCTTGACGATGGTTGCCACTTCTGTGGTTGCAGGATCAATGCTGCTGGCTGAGGCCACAACTTGTGCCACCTCATGGATACTGCCTCCGATGAATATCCCCAGCGCCTGTCCCTGCCAAGGCAGCACACCAGCCTGAAATAGAAGCGGGTAAAGAAACATCGAGATCGTGCCAAACAGAACCACTGTCGCAACCGCGACGGCGCTCTTGTGCGGAGCGGAACGCAGGGTAGACTCAAACGCCAGCACGGCGGCTGCGCCACATATGGCACTTCCTGCTGCTGTCAGCATCGACGTGTCGCGGTCCAGCCCAAGCACCCGGGTGCCCAGCCAGGTTCCGAGCGCAAGGATACCGACGGCAACGCCAATCGAAACGACGACACCGGGCATACCCACTTCAACAATCTGTTGAATACTGATATTCAAACCATAGAAAGCCACCGCAACCCTGAGCACCCGCTTGGCCGTGAACTGAACGCCTGCCGACCAATCCAGCGGCATCGTGCCGCGCAGAAAATTGCCATAGAGCATGCCGCAAACGATCCCGATGACCAGAGGGCTTAAGCCCAGAGACCGTACCGAGGGAAGACTGGCCAGTTGCACAACGGCCAGAGAAAGTAGCCCGACAAAAAGAACACCATTGATACGATCCCGCCAGATGCAGGCATTCGACTGCGCAATTGCTGACATTTCTATGCTTTTTTCAGATGAGTTTATAAGTAGAGGTCATAAGATACTGAAGTCTCATTGATAGATAAAGCTGTTATTTCTTATATTAAATATCGTAATATCTTATTTTTATTGATCAAACTGAGCATGATTTTCACAGTCCCGAAGTGAGAATCCGATCGGAGATCACTCGCAGGCATCACCCGAGGTGTCCATGACGTCAGACCAGCTCATCACATTCAGCGTCGTTGCCCAGACGCTCAACATCAGTCAGGCGGCACGACTGCTTCACCTGTCACAGCCGGCTGTCTCGGGCCAGTTACAGGCGCTGCAGCAGTCATTTGGCGAGGCGTTATATCACCGACAAGGCCGCGGGATTGCGCTCACACCATCAGGAATGCAATTACTGGGTGCCGCGGACCGCATTCGACTGGCGATGCAAGACGCCAGGGAAATCAAACGAGCCTGCCAGGGTCTCGAACATGGGGTATTGCGTCTGGGGGCAAGTACCACTCCGGCAAGCTACCTGCTGCCCGAGCGAGTGGCGAACTTCAAACGTCACTATCCGGGAGTAACGGTACAAATGATCACCGGCAACAGTCAGGAGGTGCTCGCGCGAGTTGGCGAGCTTGATCTTGCATTTGTCGAGGGCGAGCTCAACCCGGAATTCGTTGCTGCCCATACCGTACGAGACTGGCAGAAGGACGAAGTGGTCGCTGTCGTACGCACAGACCACCCTCTCGCAGGTCAACCGCAGACGAGTCTGCACCGTCTGGCCCGCGAGTTTCTGGTTTTGCGCGAACAAGGCTCGGGGGTTCGCCGGATGATTCTGGACGCATTTGCGACTGCGCATTTACCGATACCACAACACCTGGAACTGGCTGGCGTCGAAGGCATCAAAGAAGGCGTCCGCGCGGGTCTGGGCGTGGGATTTGTTTCGAGCCTCTCGCTGCTGCACGAGGACGGATCGCTGGTAGGTGTTCGAATAGGAGATGGGCTGACCCGCACCATCCGGATTGTCGAACCAGGCAGCCGTGCACTCGCTCGAACAGCGGCAATGTTTCTCCAATGGATTACCCATTGAATGTCTCGCCGCGCATATGACCTGAAAGTTCCTGACAAAGCCAATCTCTGCGTCATCTCAGGAAAGTCATACGTTAGAAGCTAAAATGAGCTGCCTGTCGCGATCTCGAAAGCGATGTTCTCTCCTACCCAGAAGGCCCCTTACCTGACATGCCAAGATCTTCGCACTCCCGATCTGACAAATCACAAACCTCAAAACTGGCAAATCAGCTGGTGCGGGCAGCAACTTGCTGGTTCAGCTCTGAATCCCGCTACGAAGAGACGCATTGGGAAGCCGAAATCCAGGCCCTTCTCACCAATCTGCTCACGAAAGGAAAGGTTCGTGAGATCGAATATGCACTGGAGAACCTGACAAGCTCTCACCCCGATGCGGCCGGACTTGTTCTGGAGCTGGCGCAGTACCTGACCGAGTTCGTCCACGTCGAGCACGATGGTCAACAATGGGACTGCTTGCTCATGAGCGCGCCGCTGCTGGCATGGACACGATACAGCGTACCTGCGGTCACCCTCAAGCCCGAGGTGATTGCCCAACTGACCGAAGGTCTGAAGCAGCACGTGCTTGCAACAGATGTGAACATCCACTGCATACCGAAATTGCTCAGCCCGATCGAGATGCCGCTGTCTTACCCGCAAATCAGACAATGGCTCAAAGTCCTTTCTGATGCCGCGATCAAGGGCAAACCCGGCAAGCCTGTGATCAACGAATTCCCCAAAGGACTCACCCTGCTCGCTGACCCAAGGCACCTCATTATGGTGGCCACTGTACACACAGGCCAGCCTATCTTGCGATGGCTTGAAGACCCGAGTGTGACGCGCGAGCTCTGCCTGAAGAACTGGAAGGCACATTGCGAGAGCATCTTCGCCGAGATGTTTGCAGGGTGCCAGCTTGAAGTGCTTCTACCCAACTCGTACCACAGCAGCAATGACATGGCCGATCGCAAGATTCGCAGTGTGGGAATCAAGGCATCTCTTGACTGGATGCAGTCGGTACTCGACCTGCCGGCAAGTGATCTGCGTGCAACCATCATGGCGTTTGGGGACGAAGTCAATAGTGAATACCGAATCGGTTACAGCCTCAAAGGCAAGTCCGACGTGCTCTATGGCACGGTGTGGCCTGTGTTCATGACAGAAGAAGACATTGAACGTGACTCAGGTGAAATGACCGAGCTGGAAGAAATTGCCCAGACACTGAAGTCAACTGGCATTGGCGACATCCGGTTTTTACCGGGCATGGCAACCCCGGAGTATTGCTCTGACTGCTCGGCGCCCTTGTTTCCCAACCCGCAGGGAGAAATTGTTCACGCGGAAATGCCTGATGAGGCGCTCGACGCTCCCCACCATTTCCATTGACATGCATGTACCGATCTCCATCAGTTGACCTGTTTTGTCGAGTCATCGACAACCTCGGTGACATCGGCGTGAGCTGGAGACTGGCCAGGCAACTCCAGTCAGAAAAAGGCTGCAAGGTCCGGTTGTGGGTTGACCACATGACCAGTCTTCAAAAGCTTGAACCTTCTGTGCGCACGGACCTCGAGCGACAAACTTGCAACTCAATCGAGGTTTGTGTCTGGCGTGACACACTGGTGGCGTCAGTCCTTGAAACCGGATTGCCCGACATTGTCATCGCTGCGTTTTCATGTGATCTGCCAGACGTCTACTTGCAGGCGATGGCGGCGAGCCCTGAAGTGACCCTGTGGTTTCAACTTGAATATCTGAGTGCCGAACCCTGGGTCGATGAATTTCACCTCCAGACGTCCCGACGAGAAGATGGACTCGAACCCCTGTTTTTTTTCCCTGGATTTACGGAAAAGACGGCAGGACTGATTCGTGAAGATGGCCTGGAACACGCGCGCAATCGCTGGCTTGAAAATAAAGCGACCGCCAGACAATGGTTAGAGTCAATCGGCGTGAAGTCCGGCTTGCTCGAGCATGCCCGTCTCATATCCGTCTTTACCTACCCCACGGCCCCCCTGGAACAGTTCGTCAGATCACTGGCGCAGCTCGAGCAACCCTCACTGCTACTGGTGCCGCAAGGTGTTCAAACACAATTGCAGCGACTTGACCCGGGATCTTTCACGAACGTGCGCTGGCACTCCATCCCGTTCATGCGCCAGCCTGATTTCGATCGATTGCTATGGTCCATGGATCTTAATCTGGTGCGTGGTGAAGACTCTTTTGCACGCGCCATCTGGGCAGCGAAACCCTTTCTCTGGCATATCTATCCTCAAGATGGTCAGGTTCATCATCAAAAGCTGCAAGCCTGGCTAGAGATCGCCAGACTGCCATCCGAGGTCTGTCGTGTCATGCACCAGTGGACTGACGGTCAGCTTAATGCCGACTGGGTGAAAATTCTCGCTGAGCCTGTATGGTCAGCATGGCAGAGTGCAAGCCTCACGCACCAGCAGTCTGCACTCAACCGACAAGACCTGGCGAGCAGCCTGCTCGAGAGATTTGCGGTGAGAAAACAGGAAATTCAGACAAAAGACAACTCTACGAGTTAGAATACCGGGTTTACTTTTACTTTCCACTCCTGTCGACTGACTGGCAGGATGTCTCGAGACGGAGTTCTTTCCCTTATGAAAACAGCCCAAGAATTGCGCGTGGGTAACGTCGTGATGGTTGGCGGTGAGCCGCTGGTCGTTCAACGCGCCGAATACAACAAGTCCGGCCGCAACTCAGCGGTCGTCAAACTTAAGTTCAAGAACCTGCTGACCGCTTCCGGTAGCGAGTCGGTGTACAAAGCCGACGAAAAATTTGACATCGTGGTTCTGGATCGCAAAGAGTGCACCTATTCTTACTTTGGTGACCCGATGTACGTCTTCATGGATGAAGAGTACAACCAGTACGAAGTTGAATCCGAAAGCATGGGTGATGCACTGAACTACCTCGAGGAAGGCATGGCCGTTGAGGTCGTTTTCTACGACGGACGCGCAATCTCTGTCGAAATGCCCAACACGGTTGTTCGTGAAATCACCTACACAGAGCCAGCGGTGCGTGGTGACACGTCAGGCAAGGTCATGAAACCAGCCAAGCTGAATACTGGCTACGAGCTTCCCGTGCCGCTTTTCTGCGACATTGGCGACAAGATTGAAGTCGACACCCGCACGGGCGAGTACCGCAGCCGGGTCAACGCCTAAGCGAGAGCGCCATGTCCTGATGTCCGCCGCAGACCGGCAGGCATCAACATAACAAAAGAGCCCGTAAGGGCTCTTTTGTTATGTTCCTGTTATCGGGAGGCGACCAGTAGGAGCAACAACGCTCAAACCCAGTCAATTCAAGCGGTCGTCGTCCAGAAACTCGGGTAGCGCCATCACGGCAATCCCTTCCTCAGCCAGTTGCTCACGCTCCTCGGCTGTCGCAATACCCCGAATCGGTCGCACATCAGCCTGCCCTTCATGAATAAGGCGCGCCTCCTCGGCGAAACGCACACCCACGTCTTCGCTGGAACGCACCAAAGCACGAAACTGTTGCAAAACAGCGGCCTGAAGCGTTGCAAGTTCACCCGAGGAACCTGCTATCACTGGCGCTGCAACCGAGTCTGCCGAACCACCCTGCTGAGTCTGCTCTGGCATCTGGGCACGCCCCATATTGAGCCTGGGCGCCGAAAGCATCTTCTGGACCGACCCGCTCTGACAGACAGGGCATTCGATCAACCCGCGCGCTTGCTGATTGTCATAATCTTCATGCGAACGAAACCAGCCCTCGAAGAGATGGCCCTGATCACACTGCAAATTAAATACTTTGAGTCCCATGATTCCTATCTGGGGATTGACCGACAAAAACCAAGGGTCATATCTCCGAGTGTTTTCAGCAGTATAGCGACAGATCCAAACAGTGACCGGAAAAACCGCCCTGCAAAGA
>CAZBIN010000183.1:3748-6184 GCA_964491995.1 uncultured Orrella sp. | reverse complement strand
CGACGTGCCGCTGCGCCTCGAGATCCAGCATGCGTGACAAATCGGCAGACATCGCATCGTTCAGATTCGCCTTGAGGCTTGCATATGCAAAAGAAGGTCCATTGGCCAGCTCACGAGCCAGACTCAGACCGTGTGATCGCAAATCCGCGGCTTCAACGATGTCACTTACAAGACCCAGAGCAAGCGCTTGCTGGGCCAACACTGGCCGCGACAGCAGGTACATCTCGCGTGCTTTGGCCATCCCGACGATTCGAGACAGAAAATAGTGCCCACCGAAGTCTCCCGACAACCCGACCTTGGCAAACCCTGTCATCAACCGGATGCTAGGGTCGGCCAGCCTGATGTCACAAGCCAGCGCGAGCGATAGTCCTGCACCGACCGCATGCCCACGCAACAACGCAATCGTTGGTTTGGGCATCTTATGCAATAGCTCCACAATCTCGGTGCGCTGTCTGAGCGCGACCTGTCGTGAGGCACTGTCGGCAGTGGCTTGCCGGTTCGCCGGATCAGAAATGCTCGATGCCATGCGCGCCACATCGCCGCCCGAACAAAAAGAGGGGCCTGCGCCTTCGATGACGACCACCCTGACGTCTGGACTTCGATCGGCTTTTATTAACGACTCACGCAGCCCTGCGTACATCTCGAGGGTAAGCGCATTGTGCTGCCCAGGCCGGTTCAGTGACAGGATCAGCACACCATCCTGTATCTCTCGAAGCAGCTCGCCTGAAGGCTCATTCCAGCTATCCAAAACCAATCCCCGACTATCCAGATCGAACACGAAACAGACACTGACACACGACTTCTCATGTTGTACTACGGCGAATCACATCGCGCCTGTTGTATCTGGACAGAAAGACAACAGATGCCTGAGCAAACGACTCGTCGCGTCAAGATTCCTGACTCTACCCCGGCTTACCGGTCAACAACAGCAGCTGCGATGCAATCGAAAACCGGGGCAGCGCAAGCACAGTTACTCGCCAAGCACGATCAGGCCATCAACGGCAGTCACGCCTTGCGCCTGGACGAACAGAGGATTGATCTCTGCCTCGAGCACTTTGGGAGCCTGCAGTGCCGCAAGTCCGGAAAACGCCACAATCGTTCGAGCCAGCGCATCGCAGTCACCTTTTGGCAGTCCACGATAGCCACGAACCAGCTGAGTTGCCTTGACCTGCTCAATCATCTCCCACGCTTGCTCCAGTGTCACTGGTGCAAGTCTTAAGGCCACATCCGGGTTCAGTTCAGCGGTGATACCGCCGGCCCCCAGCAACACGGTCGGGCCGACCAGCGGATCCAGTCGGTAGCCAAGAATGAGCTCAAGCAGCTTGGGTGCCATCGCCTGAACGAGCAGTCCGTCAATGCGCGCATCGGCCTTGTAGGCCTGGACGCTATCCATGATCTCTCGCGCAGCCTTTTCAAGCGCAGCATCATCGGAAATATTGACACGCACACCGCCAGCCTCAGTCTTGTGAGGCAAGTCGGGGGAGGAAATCTTCACCACCACCGGATACGGGATCGAGTGATCAAGCTTGTCAGCCGCCACGAGCGAGTTGGCGGCTACTGACACCCCCAGCCCCGCAAACACCTGACTGGACTGGTACTCGGTGAGATTGCCTTGAGTGGGCACACGATCAGGCCATGCGGGTGACGGCACCTGGGCAGGTGCCTGCCCTGCCCCCTCAAAAAACACCGCCATGGCATCAGCACATGCCTCGGGTGTGCGAAACGCCGCAATGCCTGCCTGCTGCAAAAGACGCAGTGACTCCATCGCATCCGGCGCAAGAAACACAGCCAGGGGTTTGTCGTCAGGCTTGTCAGCCTGAACAAGCGGCTTGACAGCCAGCTCGGCATGAAACTGCGCGGATGAACCCACAACACTCAGAACACCGTCACACCAGTCAGCACGCAGCAACTGCTCAAGAAGATCCTTGTACTGCTCGCTGGTGCCAGCGAGCGTCAGGTCAATCACCGGCGTCTGGCGAATGTTCAATCCCCGACCCGCCATGTGTTCTACAAACTCGGCCGTCGGCGCTGCAGCCTCAATACCGTAGAGTCCAAGATTGTCGACCACGGTGGCCGCGCCCCCACCCGTCGTCGTAATGACCGCTACCCGCCGCGCACGACCCTTGGCTGGTGCAGGGCGCTGGTATCGCATGGCCAGCGGTGTGAGTTCAAACAGCGTCTCAAGGTTGTGCACACGCATGACACCATGCGCGCGCAGGAATACATCAACCGCTTCATCGTTACCGGCCAGCGCACCCGTGTGAGACTGTGCCAGGGCATCACCCTGCTCGGAGCGCCCGAGTTTGTATGCAATAACCGGCTTTCCTGCAGCCCGGGCACGCTCCAGCGCATTTGCAAGCGTCGGTGCATCACGGATAGTTTCGAGGAACAACAAGATGCAGCGTGTCGCATCATCGTCAACCAGAACATCGACGA
>CAZBIN010000183.1:0-3738 GCA_964491995.1 uncultured Orrella sp. | reverse complement strand
CGCCAACGGTGACATCGCTCTCATTACCCACCGAGATCGATTTGCTGAATCCAAACCCTCGAGTGGCGGCCCTTGCGAGCAATGAACCCATCATCGAGCCGCTCTGTGAAACCATGCTCAAGGGTCCTGGGATCAAAGAATCAGCCTCAAACACGGCATTGACAGACAGGATCATGCCGCTGTCCAGGTTGGCCAGCCCGATACTGTTCGGTCCAATGATACGCACACCGAGCTCTCTTGCACGGGCAACGAGCTGCTCCTGGCGCTCCATGCCTTCGTGTCCGATTTCACCAAAGCCGTCTGAGTAAACGGTCACAACCTTGGCACCCGCTGCGGCACAAGCCTCAACCTGCTCGAAAACGTGCTCGTGGCTGACCATGACAAACGCATGATCAATCGGACCGGGCACGTCTGTAACGGATGGGTATGCCACCTCACCGAGCACCTCGGTCTGGGTCTTGTTAACGGGATACAGCGTGACTTCGCAGCCATGCTTTCGCATAAATCGCATCGGACGCGCAGTATTCTTTTTTGCATTTCCTGAAGCACCGACCAGAGCAACGGCACGCGGATAAAAAAGTGCTTGCGAGAGAGGTACAGGATTTTTTGAAGATGACATGGTTTTAGCTACTTAAGTTGATCAATCGGCTGGATCGAGAAATCGGGGCGTGCACAGGATCCAAAGGTTATCCACGAAGCATGGTCGCGATCAAGACTGGACCAGACAGCACCTGACCAGACAGGCAAACACGCTGCGCCTGCGCGGACTCTTGCGTCACAACCGCTTCGCTGCCCGGATGGTTGTCCGTACCGGACACCATCCAGACGTCTGCGTCTCGACCAGTGGAACTGACTGGACCTTCGCTGACCGCGACTACCCCGATTTTTGTTTATTCTTGAAGAGTATTGTAATCATGCGCGCACGTGCTCTTCTCTGAATGGCAACCAATTCGTAAACGAGCACCTTCAACTGCATCCCTTAAATACAGGTATATTTGGCGATCCCAAGACTAAGTGATATGGTTCAGATCCAAGCGCTGGAATTCGCAACTCGGATTTTTTACCGTTTCGAGATCGACCGGACCCAAATTACAAGCTCTAATCAGGAGATAAAGATGAGAAATATTCTCAAAAAGAGCAGCCGCACGCTGGCGGCAGCAGCCCTCGCAACAGCCACTATCGCGGCCCCCTTGAGCGCAGCCGCTCAGGCAGGCGACTACCCAAATCGTCCGATCAGAATGATCGTGGCCTACACCCCGGGCGGTGCCACTGACATCGTTGCCCGCATGGTTGGCGCCAAACTGTCCGAGCGTCTGGGACAACCTATCGTCATCGACAACAAGCCCGGCGGCGGATCCAACATCGGCACAGCCGAAGCCGCGCGTGCCAAGCCGGATGGCTACACGATGCTGATGGGCACCATTGCTCAGGCGATCAACCCGGCTGTTTATAGCGTCATTCCTTATGACACGCTGCGCGACTTTGACTTTGTCACGCTGACCATGACCTCGCCGAGCATTCTGGTGGTCAATAAAGACGTTCCGGCCAAGAACGTTCAGGAATTGCTGGCATGGGCCAAAGCCAATCCCGGCAAACTCTCAATGGCGTCTTCAGGTGCCGGTGGCTCGCCCCACATGGCCTCGGAACTGCTCAAGCTCCGTACCGGCATTGACTACTTGCATATTCCTTACAAGGGCGCAGGCCCGGCCATGAATGACGTGCTGTCAGGGGTGGTGATGTCTGGCTTCAAGACTGCGACTGCAGCGATTCCGCAGATCCAGGCTGGCAGCGTGCGCGCACTCGCAGTTGCAGCACCGACCCGCCTGAAGTCCTTGCCAGATGTGCCTACCATGGCAGAAGCCGGTGTGCCTGACTTCAACGTCGCTTCATGGAACGGCATCATGGTTCCCAAAGGTACCCCGCAAGCCATTATTGACAAGCTTGCCACGGAAACCATCGCTGTGCTCCAGGATCCCGAAATCGTGGCTCAGTTCGAAAAGCGTGCGGCAGAGGCGGGTGGCAACACGCCGGCAGAGTTCCGTGCTTTCGTAGAAAAGGAAGTGGCAACCTGGAAAGAAGTGGCTGACGCAGCAAAAGTCAAAGTCAACTAACAAGATGTTTTGGGCGCTTTGAGCGTCTGAAGTCAATCTCTCTGCAGACCCTGGCTAACGGGGCTGCAGCGTGAGTTGAAAATGCGTCCAGCACTAAGCAACCGCCCGGCTATATGCCGGGCGGTGCCACATCTGGACAAGACAATCCACACCTGGAGCAGAACCTCATGACAGACAGACTTGAAAAATGGCGCGGTTACATACCCGACGCCGAACTCGAAACCTATCGAAAAGCCGGATTTGGCAAACGTGTGCAGTTTGGGCGCAAGGCCGCATTGCTCAATATTGACACCACGTATATGTTCGTCGATCCAAAGTACTCGATGTGTGGTGGTCAGATGGATGATCTGATCGCCGCGATCGAACGCCTGACAAACACCTTTCGCGAGCTCGGTCTACCCATCTATTACAGCCGTCGCGATGATCGCAGCCACCCTGTCTATCGGGGGAGCTGGAATTACAAGCTAAGTTCACCCGACACATTCCAGTACACCAGCGACCCTGTCGCTGACCAGTGGCCTGCGTCCTACGGGCCAAGACCTGAGGACAGAATTGTTCTCAAGAACAAGCCATCACCTTTTTTTGCGACACCTCTTGAGTCCTTTTTGCGCTATGACGACGTCGATACCGTCGTGATCTGCGGCGTTTCAACATCGGGCTGTGTGCGTGCGGGTGCTGTCGATGCGTTTTCCCACAACTTTCGTACCATTGTGGTTGAAGACGCTGTGGGTGACCGCAGCCCTCAGGCACACAAGGCCAACCTGTTCGATCTCGACATGAAGGTGTGTAACGTCGACTCCCTGGACGACGTGATCGGACAACTCAAAGCCCATTACAGCTGAAAAGTCCTCATCGCAGAATGCGAGTGAAATACGGCGTTTCTGCGATGCCTGACCGGGATCTGACGATCAACCCACTTGTTCGACTGTCGCGACAATGATGTCGCGCAGTCTAAGCAATTCAGGGGCGAGATCCGCACGCACGGCCTCGATGCTTCTCTGGGTAAAAAGACTCATATTCAAAACATGAGTCGGATCGTTTGCAAAAACCAGCGGAGCAGAAATCGCGAGCACCTGTGGCTGCCAGCTGACGATGCAACAGCCTGATTCGTGCACTTCGGCAATACAGCGATCAATATCCGGCCTGATGTCCTCCCAGTCACGTTCGTGACGAAGGCGAAGGCGCTGCAACAAAGCCCGTCGCTCAACACCCCTGAGCGTACTGATATACGCCCTGCCCAACGATGTAAGCGCCATGGGAACCCGCTGCCCTGAGACCACCTTGCGCAAGGAGGCGTTTGGACCGAACCTCAAAGTATCGAGGTAAATCATGTCATCCTGATCCGGGATTGCCAGACCCACATTGACCCTGAGCTGCTTGCCCGCGTTCTGCATGGCATCAAGCGCGTGGTTAAGAATGTAGGAACCACTACGCATGGCGTGGGCCAGGCCAAGCACCGTGGCGTGAAGACGATAACCGCCATGGCGTACATCAAGCTCGAGAAATCCAGCTCGTACAAGTGTGCCCGTCAATCGGCTAATAGTTGAACGCGGCAGCGAAGTCCGTTCTGCAAGTTCACTGTTACTCAGTACATCAATGCCAGGTCTGAAAGCTCGCAGTATCTCAA
>CAZBIN010000182.1:4563-6212 GCA_964491995.1 uncultured Orrella sp. | reverse complement strand
CGCCGCGATGGTCCAATGATCGACGTGTTGCTTGCCTGCCTTTCGTCCTGCCGCGTATCCCACCAGAAAATAGTCCATCCCGAACGCAGCAACAGCACCACCCCGTACGCTGTCAATGTCACCGGCAAACACTGGCACATGATTTGACTCGGCGAACTGAATCAAGGCCGACAGATTGTTGACCGTCGTATTATCCGAGGTAATCACGAAGGCCTGCACACGGTCAATCAATGAGCTTGCAGCTTGCGCGACCTGGCTGGAGTCCTCGATGGTCGCCTCGAGCAATTCAATCCCAAGATCCTCCGCGACCGCCCGCATTTTGTTGACATGCAGCACGGAGTTCGGCTCCGCCTTGTTATAAATGGTTCCCCAGCTTCTCGCATGTGGGAACATCCTCTGATAGAGACGCATCTGAATTTCAACTGGCCAGCGATCGCTAACCCCCGTGAGGTGACTGATACTCTTAGAGCGTGGCGTTCTCGTTGAATCCACGATACCGGCACTGACAGGATCGGTAACCGAAGAAAAAACCAGGGGAATCGTCTGGTCCACGTCCAACACAGCCAACGTGCTCGGAGTGGAAATCGCATGAATCAGATCGACCCGCTGCTTGACGAACTCACGTGCTATCTCCTGTGCACGTTCACTACTGCCATGTGCATCCTTGCGCAACACCCGCAAGTTAACCCCTTCATGAAATCCGCTATCTGCCAACCCGGCGATGAATCCCTGCTCGTCAGCGTCCAATGCGGCATGGGACGCTATCTTGGTCTCTCCGACCACAAAAACCCTCGAGGCAAGCACAGGTTTCTCTGAATCTGCCATCCACACCAGAGAAAGCAGCACACTTGTCAAAAAAAGCAAAAAGCGAGGGCCACGGAAAATACGAGAGCTAAAAACACCACGGCATGAAGCCGACTTTTGTCTCGTCATTTCTGATGCCGCGCAAGACGTAATTCTCTGCGATGTCTCAATCCAGTTCTCCAACACTGCCCAACTTGCTGGCTGGCGCGCATTGGGCACGCCAAACGGCAAATCAGCGATACTACGATATCTGGGGAGTGTCGCAAAGCGATCAAAACAGGGTTTCGATGTGAGGCCGACCCTTCGCAATGCCTTAAGACCGTTGACAACAACATGAGCGTACCGTTCATAAAAAACTGACCCGTACGCTTCAAAAACCGCATAAACGTTGATCAATTTCGAATTTCAGGCAAAACTGACAAGCGATGCCCCAACCCGTCAGGCGGGTTGACTCTCGGCTTATCTGACGCAATCCTGTTTGCCTGACTTGGGAGAAAAGTGTGTGAGCAAGTGCGCGTTTGAGGTGTTGATAACCTGAATCAATCTGTGTTTTTGAGCGACACAAGGTCACATATCACCCCATATACGGCAAGCACCGGCGTTGAGAGCGCAGAACAACTCAAGCTGACACACGGTGACCGCGGGTCCGATCTCAGCGAATGAATAACGGAATTGATATCATCAGAAAAAGCAAATAAAGGACAGCGTAATATCGCTTGGTGAGATGGTTGATTTTCTTTGCAATTTCGACTTTCGACTCAGCCAGACAGCCCACAATCAGGCACGAGATCAGCAAGTTGATGCTCAGCATGATAATGGTGGTATTGAAGAGAACGTCCGAGAGC
>CAZBIN010000182.1:0-4553 GCA_964491995.1 uncultured Orrella sp. | reverse complement strand
AACAACAGGCAACTCCCGACCGAGAACAAACTTCAAAGCGATCGTTGTCAGGATCAACGTTGTGACACCGCCAATGCGAGGGGAGGTGTAAGCCGGCTGAAAAGTCAGATCAATCCACAGCAAGCCCCATGAAACCAGAGCAATCACAATAAGGGGCAAGAGGATTTTCTGCACACCATCATGAAAATCGTGTTGGACCACTATACTCAACTCAATTTGCGGAAACACGCGATCAGAGTGCTCAAAGCCCCTCAATTCGCCCACCCCCCAAGTCACTTTCTGCGGATGCCAATTACCGTGCAACACATTGTCGACTGCCACCAGGTCGTCCTTTGGCACGAGCTGATTAAGTTCGAACCGCAGCTGCCTCGAGTCCATCGCAACGCTAACCAGAGACATGCTGAGATCAAGCTTGCCGAAGGGGAAATAGAGAAGCTCCCCATCAAACCTCGGACTGGTTGTGAATTTTTGACGTAACTCGACATTGCCGTCAGGCCAGATAGAAAGAAAATACACCTTAGCCGAGGAGAGCCCTTTTTCTCCATTAACATCGATGATCGGATGCCAAATCTCCTGCAACTGCTTCTCAGCCCTGGATCCCATCCAGATGTGTGGACTGGACCCCTCAGACTGGAAAGCAAGACGCTGGTCACGCCAACGCATCGCAAACTGCGCTGTGATGTCGAATGTACCTGCACTCAGATTGATATCGTTGATGTCCTCAAGCCACATATCGATCTTGACGGCTGTGGGTTGATCCGGATTTGGCGCACTGATGTCCGCACGCGCTACAAACCCGAGCGTCATCATCAGTAGCGTAAACGCCAACAACAACAAATCGCGCATGATCAAACGCGCGCGTGAGCCATGACGCGCGATCACAGATGCTCACCACAAGGTATGCTCAACAATGATGACCCCTTTCAGTTGATCAAACTGCTGACTCCCATGACGAACTTGACTTGCCCGGGCATCAGCTCTGAACCCCTGTCGGACATTGATCTGACGGTCGCTAGCGACGCTATCGAGGCAGGGGCAGGACAGCACACAAACGGATCAGTGACAAAGAACTATAAGACACGACAAGATAAGGCAACAACAAAAAGCAATCAATCGGCGTACGGTCGCCCACTCGCGATGCTGTGGCACAGACGTAGAGAGTTTTAGCTTTTGGATTCACGCTATGCCGTGCCGGAGATCGCCGTCAACCACAAAACTTGCCTGAAGTGTATGACCCCGCATGAGAGACCACATCGTATCCCAGGTGGTTTTCGAGTGGCCTCTCGAGCAAACACCCAAAAACCACTGACCGCGTGCGGAACAACACCGTCCCGTACGCGGCGACCTTAAAGGTACGACTTAGCGCGTGGCAGCCCAAACCGTCTTGCCATCAATCATGCCACCCATCCGGTTTCCGTCAACTTCGCCTTTGTATTGACGACCACCCGCTTTGAACTCGATCGCTTTACCGTTCATGCGCGCATCTGAAATAGGCAATACGCTTGTACCTTGTTTCAGATTGCCCTCAAGCTGCTGATAGTTTTGTTTGATCTCGAGACTTCCACCTGGCAAAGTCCAGTTCCCGCCGACCTTGGCTGGCACTATCCAAAGAAGAGCCGTGCAATAGCCACTGCAGTCCTGCGTCACATTAACCGACTCATCGGGCTCCCAGTCACCCATCGAGAATGAGTTGGAAACCACCCGCGTGCCGGGCGCCATCTCGAGTATCGTCGGACGTAGACGTACATTCAATGTTGGCAACAAAAACAGCGTAATGACGTTCGCATCGGTAAAGTTAGTTTCAAAAATATCCCCACGAATAAACTTTGCCTTGTCAGTAACACCGGCCTCCTGTGCTGCTTTGACCGAAATCGCAACCATGTCGGGGTTGTACTCAATGCCACGCGCGGTCGCTCCGCGTTTGGCGGCTGTTATCACGGTTCGACCATCCCCTGACCCGAGATCCACCAGAACATCCTTTGGCGTCAGCTTGGCCATATCGAGCATCTGATCAACCAGTGTCTGTGGCGTCGGAACCCAGACCACATCCTTTCCTGCCTGACCAACCGTTGGCTGGAAGCTCGTATCAACGGCGGCAGAACCCGTTTGCTGCGCATGCGCAAAGCCAGTCATTGCTAGCACTGAGAGAGCGGCCACCACGGAACCACGCAGAGAATTGCTTAAAACCATCATAAAACTCCTAGTGAGTTAATAACTGAAGGCACATGCAGTACCCGCTTGAATACTCCGATTGTGTGATCAAACAGCTACACGTATCGTTAAAGAAACAAGACGCTGCGACTCAGCAAACCAGATGGTCGATCACGTTCGCCATGAAACCACATGGCGTCTCCTTTTGCATACGACACCATTTGCTTTTTTCTTGTCAAATCGATTTGAAACCATCCAAAAAATCCTTGCCCCTGAAAAGATGCCCAAGTTTATTAGCAAGCTCTGAGCACTTCTGACAAATCACCTAGGGGGTGATCTCAATCATGCCTGTCTGTTCGCTACGCGCTTGATCATCGCCATCATCAAACGATCCAGGGCATTGGCAAACTCGCGACGATCTGTCTGACTGAAAACCGCAGGCCCTCCCGTCTGAACTCCCGCATCACGCAACTGCTCAAGCATGGCGCGCATTGAAAGTCGTTCAGCAATAGAGTCCGCGTCGAAGCGCTCACCGCGCGGAGTCATGGCATACGCACCCTTTTCAAGCACTTGCGCTGCCAGCGGAATATCACCAGTGACAACCAAGTCCCCTGCAACGATGTTTGTGACGATGTAATGATCTGCCACATCAAATCCCTGCGGCACCTGAATCGACCGAATCCATACCGACGGAGTCGTCCTGAGCATCTGATTGGCAACCAGTGTCACGTGGACTTGCCAGCGGATGGCCGCGCGAAACAGGATTTCTTTGACGACGACTGGACAGGCATCTGCATCGACCCAGATTTTCATGAGGAGTTCCCAACAGAAATGAACAAACAGACATCAACGACAGCTTTGACTGTCAACATCCTGGAATCTGCGATTTCTCTTTGAGAGCAGCGACAAAAGGGGCAAAACCCACTGCCGAGAATGCCTGTCTGGATTTGCATGACGGATCCATCTTCCTTGCTCTTTCTGTTCAACAAACTATCAGGCCTGCGTCATTTGTTGCAAACCTCTGCTGAGCGAGGCCACTTTCTCAAACCCGGCATCTTTCAGAATCGACACGGCGAGTGATGAACGCCGACCCGAGCGACACAGCGCCACAATCGGCTTGTCGCGAGGCAACTCGCCGACGCGCTGGCGCAGCTCACTCAAAGGGATATGAACATCGACCAGTCGAGTCGCAACCGGACAATCGCGCGCCTCCTCAAGAAGTCTGACGTCAAGCACGGTCACATCGTCAAGGTGCTGTTCGAGCCAGTCGGCGTCGATCTCAGCCACACCCGCATAAGTCAGTCGTACGTCAGCCCAGTCAGGCATCTGCGGCAGAATTCCATCTTCTGGAGCACCACTTCGCAAATTGGCGGGCACAGCCTCATCGATAAGCTTCGGATGTGGCAGCTTCATCGCCTGCATGTACTGCACGAAATCGGTTTCGTTCGCTCCCGCACCCACTCTGGCATTGAACTGCTTTTCCTCTGCAATGGAGCTGACGTTACGACCCTGATAATCATGTGCAGGGTATACCAAGGTTACGTCTGGCAATTTGAAAAGCTTCTGGGTGATGGAGCTATAAAGTTTATGGGCACTGCCTTGCTGAAAGTCACTGCGCCCGCAACCTCGGATCAAGAGCGTGTCCCCGGTAAAAACCATGGTGTTGTCACTTGTGACAAAGCTCATGCAACCGTCCGTATGGCCCGGTGTTGCAATTGCCCGAAGTGAAACACCCGGCACCCCGAACAATTGACCGTCCTCAAGATAGAGATCGACATGCTCAGCGGCTATCACTCGGGCCGAGGCGATTGCGCACCCTGTTCTTTTTTTAAGTAGCCAGGCTGCGGTGATATGGTCTGCGTGGGCGTGGGTATCAGCCACCAGTTCCAGTGCAACATCAAGCTCCCTCAAAAGGGCTAGATCACGTTCGATCTGCCCGAATACAGGATCAATGATCAGCGCTTTCCTGAAAACCTCATCGGCTAGCACGTAGGTGTAGGTTGAAGACGTGCTGTCATACAACTGTCTGAAGATCATTTAAAGTGTCCCTTGAATTGACAACTTGTTGCGTCGGTAGCCCGGCGATCGGGGGCGTACCAGATCGTTGCTCAATGGTTGTGCGCAGTTGTTAAACCGTATCACGGTTTGGTTTCTTCCCTCCACCGCATTTTCACCGAGAATCATCACATTGGATCGCGCACTTTCAATTGGGCCGTTTGCGTTTTCCCTCAAAGCCCTGGTCTGGCTCATTGCCATCTGGTTCGGCCTGTGGCTTGGCTCCCGGGTTGCGCGACGAAAAGCACTTCAGATGGAGTGGTCACTGTACGGTCTTTTGCTGCTGGGTCTTACGGCTGCGCGACTGGGTTTTGTGGTTCGATATTATGAAAGTTACTCAGACCATC